>DATAIB010000183.1:0-8279 GCA_036262855.1 Candidatus Limnocylindrales bacterium | reverse complement strand
CCGTACTCGATCCCGTTGTGGACCATCTTCACGTAGTGGCCCGCGCCGGGACCGCCGGCGTGGAGGTAGCCGTCCTTCGGTGCGAGCGACCGGAAGATCGGCTCGAGCGGTGCCACGACGTCGCGCTCGCCGCCGACCATCAGGCAGAAGCCGTTGGCGAGCCCCCAGATGCCGCCGCTCGTCCCGGCATCGACATAGTTGATGCCGTGCTCCTTGAGCATCGCCTGGCGGCGCACGTCGTCGTGGAAGTTCGTGTTGCCGCCGTCGATGATCGTGTCGCCGGCCTCGAGGTGCTCGAGCAGCTCGTGGATCTGCGCCTCGGTGGCGTCGCCCGCGGGGACCATGATCCAGACGGCTCGCGGCTTCTGGAGCTTCTCGACGAGCTCCGCGACGGTCATCGCGGCGATGACGTCGTGACCCGCGGCCTTCTCCTCGTCCGCGAGCTCCGTGGCCTTCTCGACGGTCCGGTTGTGGGCCACGATGGCGTGCCCGTCGAGGCCGAGCCGGCGGACCATGTTGGCGCCCATCCGACCGAGCCCGATGAAGCCGATCTGCACGTCAGTCCTCCTTGGCGAGCGCGCGGCTGATCGCCCGCTCGAGGGTTGCGATGTCGTCGGCGAGGTTCGCGCCGAGGTGCACGTGGATCACGGGCCGGTCGTGGCTCCGGAGCGCCTCGCGGTCGCCGTGGGCCTGGGCATCGATGAGCCGTCCGAACGTGTACGGCCAGTCCGGGATCTCACGGTCGACCGGATGGTCCGAGGTGAGCTGGAGGAAGACGCCGGTCGGCGGGCCGCCCTTGTGGAGCTGGCCGGTGGAGTGCAGGAAGCGTGGCCCGTACCCGGCCGTCGTCGCGCAGCCGGTCGGCGCCAGGGCGCGGCGGAGACCGGCAATCGCCTCGTCGACGGCCGGTGCGGGGGCGATGAACGCCTGGATCGCGATGTAGTTGTTGGGCTTGAGCGCCGCGAGCGTCGGGTGAAGGAGCTCGGCGAGGGAATCCGCGTCGTGGGCGCGGAGCAGGATCCCGCCGTCGGCCGCCGGCGCGCCGTCCGTCTCGGTACCCGCCGCGAGGACCTTGCGCGTCAGCTCCTTCGCCTCCTCGACGTTCGGCTGGTCGAACGGGTTGATCTCGAGCACGGCGCCGGCGATGGCGGTCGCGATCTCCCAGCCGACCATCTCGGCGGCGAGGTCGATCGGGTCGTCGAGCTCGATCCGGATGACGGGCTGGCCCGCGCGCGCGAGCGCGTCGGCGGCCGCGGGGACCGTGACGTCGCCGCTGTCCTTCACGCTGATCGCGGCGAACACCCGGTCCGCGCCGTACTCGCCGGCCGGGCGGTGCGGCTCGAGGTCCACCGGCACGATGCCGGTCGCGTGCTTGCCGGTGGATTCCGCGATGAGCTGCTCCAGCCATGCGCCGAAGCTCTCGATCGCCGGATCCATGAGGAACGTGAGCTTGTCGCGGCCGTTGCGCGCGAGGCCACCGATGATCAGGCCGAGCAGCACAGGGCCGTTGTGCGCCGCATCGGGCTCTTGCGCTTCGGCGAGCTCGGAGTTCGCGGCGGCCAGCAATGCGTCCAGGTCCAGCCCGATGATCGCCGCCGGCACCAGGCCCACGTAGGAGATCGCCGAGTAGCGTCCGCCGATGTCGGGCGGGTTCAGGAACTCCTCGCGCAGGTCGTCGTGGTGCGGGATCGCTTCCTGGCTCTTGCCGGGGTCCGTGATGACCGCGAAGAACTCGCCGGGCTGCTGGTCCGACTTGCGCTCCTCGAGCGCGGCATCGACCTTCGCCCAGGCTGCGGCCTGGAACGCGAGCGGCTCCGTCGTGGTGCCGGACTTGCTGGCGACGATCCAGAGCGTCTCGAGCGGATCGAGGTCGTCCATGACGGCGGCGACGTTCGCGGGGTCCGTCGAATCGAGGATCCGAAGGGCGGGGTAGCCCTCGGTCGACCCGAAGGTGCGGCGCAGGACGTCCGGCGCGAGGCTGGAGCCGCCCATGCCCATCACGACCGCCGTGTCGAACCCCGCGTCGCGGATCCCGTCGCCGAACCCTTCGAGCGCAGCGATCTGCTCGGTGAAGTGGGCAGGGGACCGAAGCCAGCCGAGCCGGTCCGCGATGTCTGCAGCGACGTCGGGATCAGTTGTCCAGAGGGACGTGTCACCGGCGAAGAGGCGCTCCGCCCACTGCTCGCTCGTCGCCCGCTCGACCAGCGCATCGACGATCGCCTGCTCCGCCGCGGGGAGCGAGAAACTGATGCGGACACCCATGCTCGAAGTCTACGCGTGGAGCCTGCACGCAGCGTCCCGCGGGCTGGTCAGCGCGTTTCGGCTGCCTCGATCGCGAGGACCTTGTTCAGGCGCCGGACGTGCCGCGGCTCGCCGCTGAAGCTCGCCGCCAGGAACGCGAGCGCGCATTCGAGTGCCGGCTCCGGGCCGATGACGCGTGAGCCGAGCGTCAGCACGTTCATGTCGTCGTGCTCGACGCCCTGGTGCGCCGAATACGTGTCGTGGCACACGGCGGAGCGGACCCCGCGGACCTTGGTCGCGGCGATGCTCGCCCCGACGCCGGAGCCGCAGATGAGGATGCCGCGCTCCACCTGGCCATCGCGAACGGCGTACGCGAGCCGCGCCGCGAAGTCCGGGTAGTCGTCGAGCGGATCGGAGCCGTCGCCGCCGAGGTCGATGAGCTCATCGTCGGGTCGCGCGATTGCGATGCGTCGCCGGAGCTCGTCCTTGAGCGCCGCCCCCGCGTGGTCCGCAGCGAACCCGACCTTCACTCGCGACCTCGCGTCGTCAGGAGTGGCCGGGGTCGTTCGATCCCGAGCGCGCCACGCCCGGATCGCCGGCACCGAGGCTCGGGTGGCTGTCATCAGCCGGGTGCGCTCCCGCTCGGCGAAGCCCGACCGGCTGGTGGCCCGGATCGAGGGTCGGGATGCGACCGCGGAGACCGTCGCGCGCGACGCGCCGCGCAACATCGGCGACGCGATCCGTGGTGAACCCGAAGTGCTCGAAGATCGTGCCGGCCGGCGCAGAGGCACCGTAGTGGTCGATGCCGATGATCGCGCCCTCGTCGCCGGCGTACCGCTCCCAGCCGAGGGTCGTTCCCGCCTCGATCGTGACGCGCTTCTTCACGGCCGCGGGCAGCACGGACTCTCGGTACGCCTCGTCCTGCTCGTCGAACGCCTCCCAGCAGGGGAGTGACACGACGCGCGCGCCGATGCCGTCCTTCGCGAGGGCGTCCGCGGCCGCCGCGGCCAGCTGCAGCTCGGACCCCGTTGCGATGAGGATCACGTCGGGCTTGCCGCCCTTCGCATCCCGCACGACGTAGCCGCCGCGCGCGACGCCCTCGCGCGCGCGCTCCTTCGTCTCCGGCAGCGTCGGCAGCTTCTGCCGCGTGAGCGACAGGGCCGTCGGGCCGCCAGTGCGCGAGACCGCGAGCGCCCACGCGGCCGACGCCTCGTTCGCGTCGCCCGGCCGGACGAACCACAGGTTCGGCATGGCGCGAAGCGCCGCGTAATGCTCGATCGGCTGGTGCGTCGGGCCGTCCTCGCCGAGCCCTACCGAGTCATGGGTCCAGACGTAGATCACGTGCAGGCCGGCGAGCGCCGCGAGCCGGACGGAGCCGCGCATGTAGTCGCTGAAGTTGAGGAACGTTGCGACGTAGGGGATGAACCCGCGGTGGTAGGCGATGCCGTTCGCGATGCCGCCCATCGCGTGCTCTCGAACGCCGAACCACAGGTTGCGCCCGGCCTCGCCGGCCTCGAACGGGTCCGCGTCCTTGATCAGGGTCAGGTTGGATTCCGACAGGTCGGCCGAGCCACCGAGCAGCTCTGGCACCGGCCCGGCGAGCGCCTGGATCGCCGCCTGGCTCGCCTGCCGCGTCGCGAAGTCCTCGCCGACGCCGTACCACGTCAGGCCCGCGTCCCAGCCATCCCGCAACCCCAGGTTGCGCGTCCGGCGCCGCAGCTCGGCGGCCAGCTCGGGGTCGGCATCGCGGTAGGCGTAGTAGCGCTGCTCCCAGTCCGTGTAGAGCGCCTCGCCGGCGTCGACCGCCTTGCCCATCGA
Source organism: Candidatus Limnocylindrales bacterium (assembly GCA_036262855.1). Classification (GTDB taxonomy): domain Bacteria; phylum Chloroflexota; class Limnocylindria; order Limnocylindrales; family CSP1-4; genus UBA5189. The sequence goes on along the minus strand of DATAIB010000183.1, from coordinate 4,220 downwards.
CGCCCGAACCTCGTCCGGCACGAGGAACTGCGCGTCGGGATCCCAGCCGTATTCGATCTTCGTCAGGCGGACCTCGTCCGGCCCGAGCGGCGAGCCGTGCGCCTTCTGCGTGTCCTGCTTGTTGGGGCTGCCGAACCCGATGTGCGTGCGCACGGCGATCAACGACGGCCGGTCGTCCTCGCGTGCGGCAGCGATGGCCGCCTCGATCTCCGCAAGGTCGTTGCCGTCGGCGACGCGCGAGGTGCCCCAGCCATACGCCTCGAAGCGCTGGAGGACGTCCTCGGACCAGGCCATGTCCGTGGGGCCGTCGAGCTGGATGTGGTTGTCGTCGTAGAGGACGACGAGCTTGCCGAGGCGCAGGTGACCGGCGAGCGATGCAGCCTCCGACGCGACGCCTTCCTGGAGGTCGCCGTCGGAGGCGATCACGTACGTCCAGTGATCCACGATCTCTTGGTCGGGCTGGTTGAACTCGCGGGCGAGGCGTCGTTCGGCGATCGCCATGCCGACGGCATTCGTGAGGCCCTGGCCCAGCGGACCCGTCGTGGCTTCGACGCCCGGCGTCACGCCGTATTCCGGGTGGCCGGGCGTCCGCGAGCCCCACTGCCGGAACTGCTGGAGGTCGTCGATCGAGAGGTCGTAGCCCGTCAGGTGGAGCAGGGAATAGAGGAGCATTGACGCGTGCCCGGCCGACAGCACGAACCGGTCGCGGTCCACCCAGTCGGGGTGCGTCGGCGCGTGGTGGAGGAACTTCGTCCACAGGACGTAGGCCATCGGCGCCGCGCCCATCGGCGCGCCCGGGTGGCCGGAGTTGGCCTTCTGGACGCCATCGATCGCGAGCGTCCGGATGGTCGTGATCGAAAGCTGGTCGATATCGGGGGCCATCGCGCCGAATCGTACCCCGGCGCCCCTGTCGCCGACCTTGACGCGAGGCCCGCCTCGCTACCATCCGCGCTGTGACGGCCACCGCTCCCACGTCGCCCGTTCGGGTCGCGCCGCCCCGAGTCCTGGTCCTGGGCGACCTCGTGCTCGACGTCGTGCTCCAGGCCGCTGCGCCGATCGAATCGGGGACGGACGTCCCGGGCCGCGTGGAGATCCGCCAGGGTGGCTCGGCGGCGAACGTCGCCCGCTGGCTGGCCCGGCTGGGGGCGCGCTCCCAGCTGGTCTGCGCCGTGGGCCGCGACGGTGCCGGCCGCTCGCTTGTTGCCCAGCTGCAGCGCGACGACGTGCGCGTGCACGCCGTTCGCATCGCTGGACACCGGACCGGTCGGATCGGGGTGCTGGTCGCGCCCAGCGGCGAGCGGTCCTTCGTGGCCGATCGTCGCGCGGCCACCCGCATGGAGCCGACGGACCTCAAGCCGGAGTGGTTCGACAACATCGAGCTCATCCACCTGCCGGCGTACTCGCTGCTCGTCGAGCCGCTGGGATCCGCAGGCGTGAAAGCCGTGGAGCTGGCGCGGACGCGCGGCGCGAAAGGGGTGCGCGTATCGGTGGACCTCGCGTCGGTAGGGCCGCTGCTCGCCCACGGCCGCCGGGAGGCGCGCGAGCTCGTGTCGCGACTGAAGCCGGACCTGGTGTTCGCGACGGAATCCGAAGCCGAGGCACTGCTGGGCCGGCTGGGACCGGAGGGCCTGCTGGCCGATGCCGGCGTGGTCGTGATCAAGCGCGGCCCGCGAGGCGCGCGGGTCCTCACGCGCGAGCTCGGCGCGGGGCCGGAGGTGCCGCCGCTCGTGTTCGACGTCGCGACGACGCCCGTCGCCGCCGCAGACACCACGGGCGCGGGCGACTCCTTCGATGCCGGCTTCATCGCCGGCTGGCTCACGGCCCTGCGAACCGGCCATGTCGGCACGGATGCGCTCCATCGGGCGACGATGGCCGGGCACCGCACGGCGGCTCGCCATCTGCGCAGCCCAAGGACCGAGCTCCCACCGGGATGACGGACCGCGTGGAAGGCTCGATCGCGGATCGGCTCCTGGTGCACCCGGAGGTCGCCGCCGCCCTCGTCGGAGGCAAGCCCGTCGTCGCCCTGGAGTCGACGCTGATCAGCCACGGGCTCGCGTATCCCGCGAACATCGAGGTCGCAAAGGCGTCCGAGGAGGCCGTGCGGGAGTCCGGCGCGGTCCCCGCGACCGTGGCGGTTCGCAATGGCCGGCTGCTCATCGGACTCGACGCCGAGGACCTCGAGGCGCTCGCGACGGCGGAGCGCGGCTCCGTGATGAAGGCCGCCCGACCCAGCCTCGGCGTCGCGCTCCATCGCGGCGGCTGGGCCGCCACGACCGTCTCCGCCACGATGATCGCCGCCCACGCCGCCGGGATCCGCGTCTTCGCCACGGGTGGGATCGGTGGCGTGCATCGCTCGGCGCCGGGCGCGCCCGCGACCTTTGACATCTCCTCGGACCTCGACGAGCTGGCACGAACGCCGATGGCGGTCGTGTGCGCCGGCCCGAAGGCGCTCCTCGATGTCCCGAACACGCTCGAGGTCCTCGAGACGCGCGGCGTGCCGGTCGTGGCGGTCGGCCAGGCGGAGCTCCCCGGCTTCATCGCCCGCTCCGCCGGAATGGCCGCGCCGCACTCCGTGCCGGACGAAGCCGCCGTGGCCGCGCTCGTCGAGACGCACCTCGGGCTTGGCCTCGGGTCGTCGGTGCTCGTCTGCGTCCCGGTGCCCGCTGACGTGGCGCTCCCGTCGGACGAGGCACGGGCCGCCATCGACCAGTCGATCGCCGACGCGGAGGCGGCCGGCATCCACGGGCCGGACCTCACCCCATGGCTGCTCGCGCGGATCGCGGAGGTGACGGGCGGCCGATCGGTGCGCGCCAACACCGCATTGATCGTCAACAACGCGCGCGTGGCCGGTCGACTCGCGGGTGCGCTGATTGCCCGGTCTTCGGGCCACCGATAGACTCGATCGGCGATGCGCATCTACGAGGGCAGCCCGCGCCAGGACTGGGAAGAGGTGCTGCGCTCGGTCGGGGCGTACCTCGATGACCGCGGACTGCGCGGCCTGGTGTTCCTCGAGACCGACACCGGCTTCATCATCCAGGGCACCGTCGTCGCCGACGCCAGCGGCTCCGGCTGGGGCGAGGCGCTCGGCACGGCGACGCGGATCACGCTCAACCTGGAGGACGACCAGGTTGCCGGCTTCATGGACGAGGCGCTGGCGAAGCGAGGCCAGGGCGGGCACCAGCACCCGAGCCGCTTCGAGCAGGAGCTCCGGGTCATCGGCCGGTACCTCGACGGCGAGAAGCCGCGCGACATCTTCTTCTTCGAGCTCGACGGCTCGTACGTGATCCGGCTCGCCATCGCGGGCCAGGCCGGCTTGCGGCATTCCCTCGTGGAGTTCACGCCCCCGGACATCGCCGAGCTCATCGCGAACGCGCCCGCGCTGCGGCGCGACACCACCGCCCCAGCGAAGCCGGCCTGAGCCGGCAAGGAGGTCCACCGATGCGTGTGCTCAAGACCGTGGCGGTCGCCCTGGGGATCACCCTCGGCGCGATCCTGGTCATCCCGCTGATCGTGCTCGCGGGCCTGTTCGTGTGGCTGAAGCTCACCGAGGAGGACGACGAGGAGGCGCTCGAGCTGGACGAGGACGTCTAGATCGACTCGCCATCGATTCCTGAACCGGGCGTGACGCCCGCCGGCAACCCGGCGGGCGTTTCCGCGTCTGCGGCTCCGTCCGCCGAGCCGGGGCCGTCGAAGGACGTGCCGGCGCCGTCGGGCGTGGCGGCGCTCCCGCCGTCGACCGCGGGCCAACGGCGGCTCGCCGAGGCCGGCGTGCTCGCCGTCATGGCGTTCTGGGCCGCGAACTTCATCGTCGTCAAGGCGGCGAACGAGCAGATCCCGCCGGTCACCTTTGCGTTCCTGCGATTCGGAATCGCCGCGGTCACGCTGCTCATCGGCCTTCGGTGGCGGGAGGGCTCATGGGCGCCGCCGCGGCCGCGCGCTGACGCGCTCGCGATCATGGCGCTGGGCGGCCTCGGCTTCGGCGTCTACCAGATCCTGTGGTCCATCGCGCTCCAGGACATTCCGGCGGGTGACTCCGCCCTGCTGATCGCGACGACTCCCGTCATCACCGCGCTGCTCGCGGTGGTCAGCGGCGCCGACGTCCTGACGCGCACCAAGCTGCTCGGCAGCCTCGTGTCGTTCGCCGGCGTTGCCGTCGTCATCGCCGCCGGCCACGGCCTCTCGCTCGGGAGCGCGCTGATCGCGGACGGCATGACGCTGGT
>DATAIB010000182.1:0-13205 GCA_036262855.1 Candidatus Limnocylindrales bacterium | reverse complement strand
GACCATGCCCGTCTGGCCGATCGTGAACGCGATGAACACGCCCACCGCGTACAGCGGGATCAGGGCCGTCGTGATGCCGCCGAACAGGATGATCAGGGCGCTCGCGGCGATGCTGAGGATCACGATCCCGGAGGTGAACGCGAGCCGGTCGCCCTTGAAGCTGAACTGGCGAGGCATGAACCCGTCCGTGGCGAGGATCGCGACGAGCCGCGGGAAGGCGTTGAACGACGTGTTCGCGGCGAGGAAGAGGATCAGCGCCGTGAAGGTCTGGTAGAGGTAGAACAGGATCGTGTTGTCGCCGTAGATCTTTGCCGCCACCTGGCTGACGACCGTCTTCACGGCGGGCTCGTCGATCGGCACGACACCGAATGAATCCGCGACGAACGTGATGCCGACGAACAGGATGCCCAGCAGGATCGCCATCACGGTCAGGGTCGTCGCCGCGTTGCGCGGTTCGGGGCGCTTGAACGCAGGCACGCCGTTGGCGATTGCCTCGGTTCCGGTCAGCGCCACCGAGCCGGAGGCGAAGGCCTTCACGATCAGCAGCAGGCCCACGGCCTGCAACGCATCGGGCTGGCCCGGCAGCGGCTGCGGGGGCGGCGCGCTCTCGCCCATCACCACCACGCGGAACACGCCGATGACGATCATCAGGAGCGTCGAGCCGGCGAACAGGTACGTCGGGATCGCGAAGATGTTCCCGGACTCGCGGAGGCCGCGGAGGTTGCCGATCATGATCAGGACGATCGCGACCACCGCGATCTCGACCCGCAGGCTCTCGAGATTCGGCACGGCGGAGATCACCTGCTCCACCGCCGACGACGTCGAGACCGCGACCGTCATCGTGTAGTCGACGAGCAGGGCGCCGGCGACGATCAGGGCGAAGACGCCGGGCAGGTTCGCCCGCGCGACGGCGTAGTCACCGCCACCAGACGGATAGGCGTAGATCTCCTGCCGGTAGCTGATCGAGACGACGGTCAGCAGCAGGGCGATGCCGATCGCGATCGGCAGGCTCAGGATGAGCGCACTCGCCCCCGCGAGGACGAGGATCCGCAGGATCTCTTCGGTCGCGTATGCCGAGGACGAGATCGCGTCCGAGCTGAAGATCGCGAGCGCCTTCGTCTTCGACAGCCGCTCGCCGATCTCCTCGATGCTCGACAGCGGCCGGCCGAAGAGCACCGCCCGTGCGCGGGCGAACACGCGGCCGGCCTTGGTCCGCGGCGCCGACGCCGCCTCCTTGGCGACGAGGGTGCCCTCGGGCGTGTACCGGAAATACGCGGCGTGCGGCCGCTCGACGCGGACGCGACGATCGCCGAGCTTGCGGCCCTGAAGGGAGCGCGGACCCCGTTTGGGCGGGCCGCCGGGTTCGTGCATCCGCAGAGGATCGCACGCGCGGGCCGGTCGATGCCGGTCAGGCGCTCGCGGGGGCTCCCATGGCGGCACTGGCAGCGCAGGTGGCGCAGCGACCCTCGACCGTCAGGTGGTCCACCGAGACGGCAAAGCCGCGATCAGCCTTGAGTCGCTCGACCAAGGGCCGAACCTCGTCCGCCGCCAGCTCCCAGCTCGCGCCGCAGCCGGAGCAGACGAGATGGCCATGGTCCGCGACGGGGTTGACGTGGAACTCCTGGCGGCCCTCGCGACCGTGGCTGTGTGCGACCACGCCGAGCTCCTCGAGCACGTCGAGGGTCCGGTACACCGTCGAAGGCGTCGTCTCGGGATCGATCCTGCGGCTCCGCTCGACCAGCTCCGCGCCGGTGACGTGGCCATCGACATCGGCCAGGACATCCAGGACCGCACCGCGCTGCGGCGTCCAGCGCAGGCCTGCCGCGCGGAGCCGGCTGCGGACCTCCGCCCACCGATCGTCCGCGGGGCTCGAATCGCTGGATCGCATCGCATCGCTCGGCCGCGTGGTGTCGCTCACGTCGCGCCGCCGAAGAGCCAGGCCTCGATCGAGGGCAGCGACGACTCGAGGCCGAACAGGAAGATCGCGCCGACGACGAGGCTGAACGTGCCGGCGACGACGCCGATGACGACGTAGATGCGCTGCCGGAAGCGGCTGGCGATGAAGCCCGTCGCGGTGATGAACACCACGATCGAGTTGGCGATCAGGAGCCCAACGATGAACGCGGCCATCATCGGGAAGCCGAGGCCCTGCGAGGCCGCGCCACCGATCGCGGCGATGAGCAGGACCTGCGTGCCCGTCTCGGCGCCGATGCCGTGGATGAGGCCCACGCCGTACGCGGTCTTCATGCCGTAGGACGACATCTCCATCGGGTCGACGTGCTCGTGGCCGTGGAGGCGTGCCTGGAAGCGGCGCCACGCATGACGGGTGGCGTCGAAGACGAGCATCCAGCGGCTCCGGAGCCGGAACTCCTGCCCGTGGCGGACGTACTGGTACAGCGACACGAAGACCCAGATCCCGAGGAACAGCAGCGTGGCGCCGACGACCGGCCCCATGACGTCGTCGACCCAGCTCGGGAGCACGGCGCCGAACAGCAGCGCCAGCGCGCCGAGGAGCGCCACGACCGTCGCGTGCCCCAGGGCATACAGCGAGCCGAGCAGCAGCGCTCGGCGCTGCTCGACCGCGAAGCGCGGCTTCGGCTCGTCATGATGGTGGGGCGCTTCGACTGCAGGTTCGGCGGGTTCGGCGGCACGCGCGGCGGGCTCGTGCGCGGACAGCTCCCCTGCCCCGCCGTGCGCGTGCTCATGCGCGAGTGCGTGCGCGGCTGCGTGCTCATGGGTGGCTGCATGGTCGAGCTCGGCCGCGTCGGCGGTTGCCGTCGTCGACGTCACGTCGGTGATCGCAGCGAGGTGGTCCCAGTCGAAGCCGTGCCGGAAGCCCAGCGCGAGCGCGGTCGCGATCAGCCCAAGGGCGCCGGTGGCATCCATGGCCGCGGATGCTATCGCAACGCGTTGCAATAAGCGCGAGGGCAACGCCGCGCCCGCGACGCCTGTCGCGTGAGCCGGCCCCCCGGTCTATGCGGGGAGCGGATCCTCGCGCCGGTACGGGACGTCGACGACAACCGTGTGCGGCCGCCCGAGCAGCGCCTTCCGCAACCGGCGGGCCGACTGGTTGTAGAGCAGCTGCTCCCACCAGTGACGGGCGACGAACTCGGGCACGACGACGAACGTCACCGGTGCGGGCTCATCGGCGGGCCATGTGCGATCGAGGACGTCCAGGTACGCGAGCAACGGCCCGACGAGCGCGCGATACGGCGACTCGACGACGACGAGCGGCACCTTTGGCAGCTGCCGATCCCACCGCTCGCGGATCGCGGCCGCCGCCGCGGGATCGTCGGAGACGAGGACCGCCTCGACATCGCGCGCGATCGATCGCCCGACATTGACCGCCTGGATGACGGCCCGGTTGATCCCTGCCACCGGCACGACGACGCGCTCCTCTCGCTGCAGGCCGCGCACGACGATGTCGTCGCGAACGGCGAGCTGGCGGGTCGTGGATTGGTACTGGCGGCGAATGAACAGCATGCCCGCGATGAGGATCGGGATGAGCACGATCACCACCCACGCGCCGAGCTCGAACTTGGCGATCGCGACCTCGATCGCGACGACGCCGGTGGTGACCGCCCCGAGGCCGTTGATCAGTGCGCGCCGGGTCCAGCCGACGCCCGCAGCCCGCAGCTTCCACCAGTGCCGGACCATCCCCGACTGACTCAGGGTGAACGCGATGAACACGCCGATCGTGTACAGCGGGATCAGCGCCGACACGCTGCCGGAAAAGGCAACGATCAGGGAGATCGCCATCAGCGCCAGGACCACGATGCCGCTGTTGAACGCCAGTCGATCGCCACGGAACTGGAACACCCGGGGCAGGAAGCCGTCGCGGGCGAGGATGCTCGACAGCCGCGGGAAGTCCGCGAAGGACGTGTTGGCGGCGAGGATCAGCAGCACGGCGGTGGAGACCTGGACGAGCAGGTAGAACGCGCCTCCGCCCACGAGCGTCCGGGTCAGCTGGCTGACCACAGTCTCCTGCTCCGTGGGGTCCGGGACGATGCCGAGCTGGCCGGTCAGGAAGCTCATGCCGAGGAAGATCACGCCGAAGAACGTCCCCATCAGCACCGTCACCCGGGCGGCATTTCGCGCCTCGGGTGGCTTGAAGGCAGGGACGCCGTTCGAGACGGCTTCGACACCGGTGAGGGCCACGGATCCGGACGCGAACGCGCGCAGGATCAGCAGCAGCCCCAGCGGCTCGGTGGTCGTCTTGATCAGCCACTCGGCAGGTACGTGATACTCGGGCATGGTGCCGCTCGCGAATCGCCACATCCCGATCCCGAGCATGCCCAGGATCGAGACGAGGTAGACGTAGGTGGGGACGCTGAAGACGAGGCCGCTCTCGCGAACGCCGCGCAGGTTGACGAGCGCGATCAGGGCGATGAGCACGACACCGATGATGACCCGGGCGTCGAAGAGCTCGGGGGCGATCGAGGTCAGCGCAGCCACGCCCGCCGCGACGGAGACGGCCACGGTGAGGACGTAGTCGGTCAGGAGAGCCGCCGCCGCGATGAGGCCGGGCAGCGTCCCCAGGTTGTCGCTGGCCACGATGTACGAGCCGCCGCCGTTGGGATACGCCGCGATCGTCTGCCGGTAGCTGGTCACGACGATGCCGAGGACGAGCACGATCCCGATCGTGATGGGCATGGTGAGGCTCAGGGTTGCCGCACCGGCGAGCGCGAGCACCCGCATGATCTCCTCGGTCGCGTAGGCCGAGGACGAGATGTTGTCCGAGGCGAAGATCGACAGTCCCGGGATCACGCCGAGACGCTCGCGGACCTCGTCGTAGATCGACAGCGGGCGGCCGAACAGCACGGTCCGGACGCGGGCGATCGTCCGGCCGGACCGGGTGCGAGGGATGTTCGCCTCGGGCCGGGCGACCAGCGAGCCGGCGCCCGAATACCGGAAGAACGGCTCATGGGCGCGAGTGATGCGCACGCGCCGGTCGCCCGGCTTTCGACCGGATCGCGGGGTCGACGGGCGTGGGGCAGGGCGCGCCGAACCGGCGGCCCGTTCGATGCTCATGGCGGCTACGCGGGGCTGGCGGTCGGGAGCGAGTGCGGCTCCTGGCCCTGGCGCCGGTACGGCATGTCGACGACGACGGTGTGCTGCCGGCCGATCAGCGCGGACCGCATGGTCTTGGCCGACTGGTTGTAGAGCGGTCGCTCCCACCAGTGGCGCGGCACGAACTCCGGGACGATGACGAAGGTCACCGGCGCCTTGACGCCCGTCGGGATGCTCTCGTCGAGCCAGTCGAGGTAGGCCAGCATCGGGCCGGCGAGGGCGCGGAACGGCACCTCGATGATGTCGAGCGGGACGTCCTCGAAGCGCCGGTCCCAGTCCTGACGGAGCCGGAGCGCGGCATCCGGGTCGTCTGCGATGACGACGCCTCGAACATCCGGCCCGATCGAACGCCCGATGTTGACCGCCTGCACGACGGCCCGATCGATGCCGGCCACCGGGATGACGATGCGGTCGTCGCGGGTCGGGCGCGGGAGCACCGCGTCCTCGGGGATCGAGAGCTGCGCTGCCGACCTCGCGTACTGGCGATGGATGAACAGCATCATCGCGACGAGGATCGGGATCAGGATCACCACCAGGTACGCGCCGCCGAAGAACTTCTCGTACACGACGATCGCGAGCACGACCGCCGTCACGATCGCGCCCAGCCCGTTGATCGCGAGCCGGCCGCGCCAGCCCTCGGTGCGGAGCCGAAGCCAGTGACGAACCATGCCCAGCTGGGACAGCGAGAAGCACACGAACACGCCGACCGCGTAGAGCGGGATCAGCAGCGTGGTGGTCCCACCGAAGAGGACCACCAGGCCAGCGGCGACGGCTGCCAGCAGCGCGATGCCCCACGAGTAGGCGAGCCGGTCGCCGCGGAAGGCGAACTGGCGCGGCATGTACCCGTCCTCCGCGAGGATCGCCGCGAGGCGCGGGAAGGCGTTGTACGAGGTGTTGGCGGCGAGGAACAGGATGAGCATCGTGGCCACCAGGAACACGCCCTGGAGGATCGAGCCGTTGCCGTAGACGGCACCCGCGACCAGCGACACGACGCTCGGGAAGCCGCCGATGGACGGCACGACTGCGTACGCGTTCGCGACCACCGAGATCCCGATGAAGATCACGCCGAGGAGCACGGCCATCGCGATCATCGTGTTGGCCGCGTTCCGTGCCTCCGGCGGCTTGAACGCGGGCACGCCGTTGGCGATGGCTTCGACGCCGGTGAGCGCCACCGATCCGCTGGCGAAGGCCTTCAGCAGGAGGAGGAGCACGAGCGGCTCGACGCCGAACCCCTCGGCGTTCGGCTGGCGCGGGATCGGGTGCACGGCGCCGGTGACGATGTTGGCGAAGCCGAGGACGACGATGCCGAGCGCAAGCACGACGAACACGTACGTCGGGACGGCGAAGATGTTCCCGGACTCCCGGAGGCCGCGCAGGTTGGCGATCGTGATCAGCGTGATCACGACGATGGCGATCTCGACCTTCCAGTCGCCGGCGGCCGGCAGGATCGACGCGAGCTGGTCCAGCGCGGAAGACGTCGAGACCGCAACGGTCATCACGTAGTCGATCAGGAGGGCGGCCGCGGCAACCAGGCCCAGGAGCGGGGTCAGCTCCTGGCGGGCCACCGCGTACGCGCCGCCGCCGTTCGGAAAGGCTGCGCAGACCTGGCGGTAGGAGAGGGCGACGATCGCGAGGAGGCCCGCGATCGCGATCGAGATGCCGATGGACGAGAAGAGGGCAGCGGCGCCGGCGAGGACCAGGACGCGCAGGATCTCCTCGCTCGCGTACGCCGACGAGCTGATGGCGTCGGAGCTGAAGATCGCGAGCGCCTTGACCTTCGATAGCCGCTCGCCGATCTCCTCGGCGGTCGACAGCGGTCGCCCGAACAGGACGCTGCGAACCCGGGCGAGCTGGCGCCCGGCCTTGGTGCGCGGCGCCGATGCGGACTCCCGGGCGACGAGCTGGCCTTCGTCGGCATACCGGAAGTACGGCGCGTGCGGCCGATCCACTGCGATGCGGCGGTCCGCAAGCTTTCGCCCACGCTTGCCTGCGGGTCCACGATCCGGGCGCGTGACGCCGCCTGGCGCCTTGATGTCCACGAACCCACTCTGCTCGGTCGTCCCAAGAGAGAACCGGGCGCGAACGGCTCGCGGGCCTTAAGAACCTCTCAGGTTTCGGGCGCTGGAGCGTCCGCGGCGCGGACGCGGTAGCCAACGCCCGGCTCCGTGACGACGAGGTCGCGCAGCTCCCCTGTCGAGTCCGCGGCGGCGAGCTTGTGCCGCAGCTGGCTCACGTGGACGTACACGTAGCTGTCCTCGCCCTGGTACGCCTGGCCCCACACGGCTCGCAGGAGCTTGCCCTTCGTCACGACGCGGCCCTGCTCGCCGAGCAGGACCCGCAGCAGCTCGAACTCGCGCGGCGTGAGGTCGACCGGGCGGCCGTTGACCGTGACGGCATGGCGGGCGGCATCGAACACGAGCGGCCCGACGACGATCCGGCCGGCATGGTCGCTGCCGGGCCCGGCGGCGCGTCGGAGGGCCACGCGGATTCGAGCGTGGAGCTCATCGAGGCCGAACGGCTTCGTCACGTAGTCGTCCGCGCCGCGCTCGAGCGCCTCCACCTTCTCCTTCTCGGCGTACCGGCCGGACAGGATCACGATCGGCGTCATCGCCTCCCGACGGATGCGCCGGATGACCTCCAGGCCGTCGATGTCGGGGAGGCCGAGATCGAGCAGGACGACATCGGGCCGGCCCGCCGCCCACCGATCCAGCGCCGATGCGCCGTCGATGGCCTCGTGGATCCGGTAGCCGCGCGTCCCCAGCTCTCGGACCAGCACCGCGCGTGTCTCGTCGTCGTCCTCGACGACCAGGACCGACGCGCCGGAACCGCTCACGAGACCGGCACCTCCGGGCGCGGGGCTCCGGCCCCCGCCGCGGTGGCGGCTTCCGTGGCGGCGGGGTGCGCCGCGAGCTCGTCCGGCAGGTGCGCCAGCTGAAGGTCCAGCTCGACGGCGAGCCCGCCGAGCTCGCTCGCCCGCGCCGAGACCGCGCCGCCCATCGCTTCGACCAGGCCGCGGACCACCGCGAGCCCGATCCCCGTGCCGGGCCGGGCGCGGGCTGCCGCGCCGGTCGTCCCCGGCGCGCGAAAGAACTTCTCGAAGATGCGCGCGTGGAGCTCGCGGGGCACGCCGGCGCCGCTGTCCTCGACCGCCAGCCGCACGGGCGAGGAGCTCGTGCGCGGCGCAACGACACGGATCACCGAGCTCGGTGGCGTGAACTTCAAGGCGTTGTCGAGCAGGTTCGTGAGCGCCTCGTCGAGGAACACCGGGTCGACCAGCACGGGAACGGACGCGACGTCGACGCGCAGGTCGTGGCCGGCCATGCGCGACGTGAAGCGGTCGATCGTCCGCGAGGTGAGATCGTCGAGCTCGAAGACATCGAGCTCCGCCCGTAGCTCGCCGGCCTCGATCCGGCCGAGATCCAGCAGGTTCGCCACCAGCCGGTCCATGCGCTCCACCTCGCGTTCGATCGCGGACGCGCTCGCCCGCCGACCGTCCTCGTCCAGCTCACTCTCCGGCTGGAGCGTCCCGGCCGCCGCGCGGATCGTCGCGAGCGGCGTCCGGAGGTCGTGGGACACGGACTGGAGCAGCGCCGACTTCAGGGTGTCGCTCTGGCGCGCCAGGTCAGCGGCGCTTGCCGTCGCGGCGAGCTCATCGAGCGAGATTGCCTGGCCGAGCTGGTCCGCAGCCGCCGACATCAGGCGCGTCGTGGAGCGGTCCGGCTGGCCGTCGCCGCGCTCGCGGGTCGCCCAGATGGAGCCGAGCGATCGGCCGCCGGCTTCGATTCGCACACGGAATGCCTCGATGCCCGCGGGCGCAGGCGCCGTGGCGGCTCGCCCGCGCACCGCGCCGCCCGGATGGATCCGCACCCAGCGCGCGGGCTCGTCGCCGGGCATGCGGCGCAGCTGCCAGTACAGGCTGGGCCTGGATGGCGAACCAGCCTCCGCGACGACCCGCTCGCTGCCGTCGTCGGCCCCCATCGCGATCCAGAGCGCGTTCATGGACCCAGCACGGCGCAGGAGCGTGGCGATCTCCTGGAGCACCGCGGTGGTCGACGCCCGGGTCGCCAGCGCCCGGCTCACGAGGAACAGCTCGCGCGCCTCCCGCTCGCGCGCTTCGGCCGTGATCGTCCGCGAGCGCTCCAGCGCGGTCAGCTGGCCCACCACCAGGCCGACGAACAGCAGCAGCACCAGGCTGAGCCACTCGCCCGGGTCGCTGATGATCAGCGTGGCGAACGGGTGCGTGAACAGGTAGTCGTAGAGCAGGATCCCGAGGACCGCCGCGGCGAGCGCTCCTGCCGTCCCGGAGGTGAGCGCGGTGACGACGACCGCGAGCAGGTAGACCGGCGACGCGTCCGGGATCCCGAGGCGATCCTCGAGGATCCACACGAGCACGGACGCGATCGCGAGCGCCGGCAGCGCGACGGCGAGCAGCCGCACGACCTCGCGCGGATCGATGCGCCGGCTCCAGCGACGGAACCGACTGCGAAGCGGCTGCATCCCCCGATCCTACGCTCAGCGCCGAATCATCCGACCCCTCGAACGTCCAGCACCCGGCCCCAGTGGAACAGCCGCACCGCGACGAGCACCCCGAACGCCGCGAGGACGAGGATCGCGGCCGCCGCGATCGACGTGTCGAGGCTGCCGCCCTGGAACTCGCCGTACACGAGCAGCGGCAGCGTCTGGGTCCGGCCTTCGATGTTCCCGGCGAACATGATCGTGGCCCCGAACTCCCCGAGCGCCCGGGCCCAGGTCATGACCAGCCCGGCGGCGAGCGCGCCACCTGCCAGCGGCACGGTCACGCGGCGGAACACGTCTCGCTCGGTGGCGCCGTCGACGCGCGCAGCGTCCTCGAGATCGCGGTCGACGGCGGCGAGGCCCGCCCGGGCCGACCGGACGAAGAACGGCGCAGACACGAACGTCTGCGCCAGCACGACGGCGATCGTCGTGAACGCGATGTCAATGCCCGCATCATCGAGCGCGGAACCGAGCAGCCCGCGCCGGCCCAGCACGAGGAGGAGCGCCAGGCCGGCGACGGACGGCGGAAGCACGATCGGCAGGTCCACGATGGCTTCGACGCGCCACCGCCCCCGAAACCGCCGTCGAGCCAGCAGGAATGCGAGCGGCAGCCCGATCGCGACGGTCAGCACCAGGCTCGCCGCGGTGGTCGCGAGGCTGAGCGCCAGCGCGCTCACGAGCGGCGCCGAGCCGGCAATCCCGGCCAGGGATCCGTCGAACAGCGCGCGCCCGATCAGGGTGAGGACCGGCAGCCCCAGGAACACGACGAACAGGCCCGCGAGCAGCGCCAGCGAGGCCGACCCTCGCGCGGTCATGCGGGCGGCGGCAGGAACCCGAACCCGGCGAGGATGGCCTGGCCGTCCGGGCCCGCGAGCCAGGCGAGGAACATTGCCGCGGCCGCCTGGTTGGTCGATGCCTTGACCACGACGCCCGCATAGGTCGCCGGGACGTTCGCGCTCTCGGGCGTGATCGCGACGGACTCGACCTTGCCGGATGCCTTGGCGTCCGTCCCGTACACGATCGCCGCGTCGCCCTCGCCGAGCTCGATCTTGGCCACGACGGCCTTCACGTTCTCTTCCTTCGAGACGACGTTCCGCGCATACGACGTCGCGAAGCCCATCGGCGCGCCGGGTGCGATCGCGAGGTTGTTGACGAGCCTGGTGGCGTACTGCGCGATCGGCACGGCATCTCCGGCCGCGACGATCTTGACCCCGGGCGTTGCGATGTCGAATGGGCTGGCGATGCCGGCGGGGTTGCCCTTCGGAACGATGATGACGAGCGTGTTCCCGGCGAAGCTCACCGGGTCGCTCGACGCGAGGCCGGCAGCGACCAGCCTCGCCGGATTTGTCGTGTCGGCGGACAGGAACACGTCCGCTGGCGCGCCCTGTTCGATCTTGGTCTCAAGCGCGGACGAGGAGTCCGTCGAGATCATCAGGAGGATCCCGGGATTTGCCGCCTCGAAGACGGTCTTCGCCTGGTCGAGCGCGCCCTTCAGGGACGCTGCCGCGTAGATCGTTATCTCCGTGCCGACCGCATTCGTCGCGGGCGCCGCGGTGGCGCCCGCGGCGGGCGCGGTCGTCCCCGCCGCCGTGGCGCCACCGCCGCAGGCCGCGACGAGCGCGGTGATGAGCAAGGCAAGCCCGGGGCGCCGGATCATCGGCGGATCACCGCCGTTCCCGCGCTGCGGGGATCTCCACCACCACGTTGGTGGCTTTCACCACGCACGTGGCCGCATCGCCGACCTTGAGATTGAGCTCTGCGACCGCCTCGGCGGTCATGAGGCTCACGAGCCGGTGCGGCCCAGCCTGCACCTCGACGACCGCAGCCACTCGATCGACCTCGATCCGAGTGACGACGCCGGGGAACCGGTTGCGGGCCGATGTCGCGACGGATGCACCCGATGCGCCGGTCGCGGCACCCGATGCGCCGGAGCTCCGGCGCTCGGCCGCAAGCCGGGTGACGTCGGCGATCGAGACCGATCGCTGACCCGTCGCTGACCGCGTGGACGCCATTCGTCCGGCGTCGATCCAGCGCCGGACCGTGTCGACAGAGACGCCCAGCATCTCGGCGGCGCGCCCAACTCGGACGGTGGCCTCACTCGCCTGGGAACCCGTCTTGCGAGCCATGAGCACGGCATGGTGCCATGGATTCGCCGGTGCTGCCTAGGTATCGCCTCGCAAACGCCCGTAGCGCGCCATGACATCGCGAAGGCGCGCGTGGGGCAGCGCGTGGGCCGTGATGCCGTCGCGGCCGGTCATCGTCTCCGCCGAGCAGAGGGCGTTGATGATCGCTTCCTCCGTCGCCTCGACGGTCGCCTCGAAGACCGGGTCGAGCGCCTTGTCAACGAGCATCCGGACGCTGGAGACGCCCGGCGGGACCGACGTGGTCTCCGGTTGCGGCAGGTCAAGGTTCCCGGTCGAGAACGCGAGGATCAGATCGCCGGACGTCGTGGCGCCGACCCCACCGGCGCGTGCCAGCCCGAGGCTCGCACGCTGGGCGATGCGCCGGCACTGGTGCGGGAGCAGCGGTGCGTCAGTCGCGACGATGATGATGATCGAGCCGTCCCGGGCCCTGGCGGCGGCAGCCGAGCCATCCGGCAGCTCGCCGGGCAGGTGCACGGGAACCCGCGCCGAGTACGGCGACGGCACCTCCTCCACGGGGATCTCGAGCCCGACAGGTACGCCGTCAACACGAAGCAGGCCACGACGGCCGTAGTTGGCCTGGACGAGCACGCCGACGGTCCAACCACCGTCGTCACCGGGCAGCCGGCGCGATGCCGTGCCGATGCCGCCCTTGAACTCGTGGCACACCATCCCAGTGCCGCCGCCGACATTGCCTTCCGCAACCGGCCCGGAGCTCGCCGCCGCGATTGCCGCCGCGAGGTGCTCCGCGCGGACGTGCTGGCCGTCGGTGTCGTTCAGCATGCCGTCCCACGTCTCGCCGACGATCGGCAGCGACCAGTAGAACGCGCCTGGCGGCTGCGATCGGATGCCTTCGGCGACCAGCGCGTCGCGCACGACGCCGACGGAGTGCGTGTTGGTGATCGCGATCGCGCCCCCGATCATGCCCGCCTCGCGCGCCCACTCGAGGCCCGTCATCTCGCCGTTGCCGTTGAGCACGTGCGGCGCGCCGAACACCGGGTCATGCCAGACGTCGCCGCCGTGGGGCATCACCACCGTCACGCCGGTGCGGACCGGCCCCTTGCCGACCTCCAGCGGGCCGTCACCCTCGACGATCGTCGCGTGCCCGACCCGCACGCCGGCCACGTCGGTGATCGCGTTCCACGGCCCGGGTTCGATCGTCCCGATCCGGATGCCGAGGTCCCGAGCGCGTGCCATCGGGTGACCTAGTCCGCCTGCGAGGTCGAGACGACGTCGACACCCGGGAGGCGCGCGATCTCGTCGAGCGCCGCCGAGATGGCGCCGGCATTTCGCCCGCGGATGGCCACGTCGGCCTGGTAGACGTCCTTCGAGATCCGCTGCGTGGCAATCTGGCCGATCTCGAGCTTCTGCGCGACGAGGATCCCCGAGACCTGGCCGAGCAGGTCGACGCGCTTCATCTGGAGCCGGAGCTTGATCTCGGGGATGCTGGAGCCGTGGAGACGATCCGCGATCGCGTTG
>DATAIB010000181.1:0-7829 GCA_036262855.1 Candidatus Limnocylindrales bacterium | reverse complement strand
GATGCCGGCCTCCAGCTCGCCGTCGAGCAGGAGGTCATGGCGGCCCGCATCGGAAACGCGGCCAAGTCCGTCTCCGTCGTGGTGATGGACCCGTGGACCGGCGAGATCTATGCCGAGGCCAGCTATCCCTCCTATGACGCGAACGACTACGGCGCTGTCGCCACGAACGACGACACGGTGTTCCAGGACCCGGTCGTCTCGCAGGTCTACGAGCCCGGTTCGGTGTTCAAGATGCTGACCGTCATCGCGGGCCTCGAGCAGGGGACCACGACGCTGAACACCGTCTACCGGGACACCGGCCGCATGAAGCTCGACAACGGCAGGACCAAGGTCACCGACTCCGACGGCAAGGCGATGGGCAACATCAAGCTCGAGGACGGCATCGCCTACTCGCGCAACGTGGTGGCCTCGAAGGTCGCGCTCGGCCTCGCGCCGACGACCACCGGCGCCGCGACCATCCTGCACGAGGTGTGGACGCGGTTCGGCTTCGGGACCCCGACGGGGATCGACGTCGCGGGCGAGGTCCGCGGCCTCGTCACCGACCCGGCCCAGCGGACGTGGCGCCAGATCGACCTCGCCAACGGGTCCTTCGGCCAGGGCGTCGCGGTCACCCAGATCCAGCTCGCGGCGGCGTACGCGGCAATGGTCAATGGCGGCACGCTTGTGCGGCCGCACGTGGTCGCCGGCATCGGCCCGCAGACGGTGACGACCACCGGCAAGCCGGGCCTCATCGACCCGTCGCTCAGCCCGACGCTGTCGGGGCTCATGCAGCACGTGCTGGCGAGCCCGTGGTACGTCGACAAGTCGCAGGTCCCGGGCTACTGGATCGGCGGCAAGACCGGCACGGCGCAGGTCTGGGACCAGGCGCGGAACCGCTGGCTGAACAACGTCTTCAACTTCTCGTGCGTGGGCTTCATCGGCCGCACCCAGGGCCACCCGGACCTGATCGTGGCGGTCAAGATCCAGGAGGCCGTCCCGGCGCGGAATGCCCAGGGCCAGCTCGTCCTCCCGATCACCTCGACGGAGCTGTTCCGGCGCGTCGCCACTGATGCCATCACGACCGCCGGCCTCCTTGCCCCGCTCGACGCCTCGACCTCGACGTCCGGTTCCTCCGGGCGGGCGGGCGAGTGATCGGGCTGGGTGCCACACTCTCGGTCGTGACCGTCGAGGGCCCGAAGCCGGCGTCCGCCGTCCGCGGAACCACCTCCACCGACGCCCCCGCCCTCACCGCCGAGGATCTCCGGCGCCTCACCGGTGGCCGCCTGCTGCGCACCAGCAGCCGGCCGATCCGCGGTGCGGCCGTGGATTCGCGACTCGTCGCGCCGGGCCAGCTGTTCGTGGCGTTGCCCGGCGAACGGACGGACGGGCATGGCTACCTGGCGGAGGCGACGGTGGCGGGCGCGGCCGCGCTCGTCGTCTCGCGCCCGATCGCGCCAGCCGTGCTCGACGCCCTGGGCGACGTCACGATCCTGTCCGTCCCCGATGGATTGGTCGCCCTCGGCGCGATCGCCGCCGGCTGGCGCGCGCGCTTCGATCCGCTGGTGGTCGGCGTCACGGGCAGCATCGCGAAGACCTCGACCAAGGAGGCAATCGCGTCCGTGCTCGGGGCCAGCTTCCGGACGCTCAAGACAGAGGGCAATCAGAACAACGAGATCGGGCTGCCGCTCACGCTCCTGCGCATCGACCGCGACCACCGCGCGCTCGTCCTCGAGATGGGCATGTACGCCGGGGGCGAGATCGCCGACCTTGCCCGGCTCGCCAAGCCGAAGGTCGGCGTCGTGACCGCGGTGCACGGCGTGCACCTGAGCCGGATGGGCTCGATCGCGGCCATCGAACGCGCCAAGGGCGAGCTCGTCGAGGCGCTGCCGTCGGACGGCGTTGCGGTCCTCAACCAGGACGACCGCCGCGTCCGGCGGATGGCCGACCGGACCGCGGCCCGGGTCCTCGGCTACGGGTTCGCTCCGGACGCCGACGTGAGCGCGGAGGACGTCGCCTCGGTCGGCCTCGACGGCATGCGGTTCACGCTTCGGCTGCCGCCCGCGCGCGGCGGCCGGTCGACGCGGCTGCCCGTCCGCATCCCCGGGCTCGGGAAGCTGTCCGTGCACAACGCGCTCGCGGGCGCGGCGGTGGGCCACGCAGCGGGCATGGAGCCCGCGGTCATCGCCCACGCCCTCGCGGGCGGCTGGTCTGCTTCGCACCGCGGGCAGGTCATCCGGCTCGGGCGGGTGACCGTCATCGATGACAGCTACAACGCCTCGCCGCCGTCCGTCACCGCCGCCCTGGACCTGCTCGCGGGGCTGCCCGGCCGACGGATCGCCGTGCTGGGCGAGATGCTGGAGCTCGGCAAGGGCGCGGCATCCGGCCATCGCGACGTCGGGATCGCCGCCGCCGCGACGTGCGACCTGCTCATCGTGGTCGGCGCCGGCGCCGGGGGGATCGTGGCCGGTGCGCGCGGCGCGGGCCTCGACCCGTCGCGCATCCTCGAGGCACGGGACGTCGAGGCCGCCCTGGACCTCCTGCGGCGACGGCTTCGTGACGGCGACGTCGTGCTGGTCAAGGCATCCCGCGGCGTCGAGCTGGACCGCATCGTCGACGCCCTTCGAGCCGAGCTCGGGCCGGCCGCGCGATGACCGGCAACGTCAACGTCAACCTCATCCAGGCGGTCCTGCTCGCGTTCGCCGTCGTCGTGATCCTGATGCCGGCCTACATCCGCTTCCTGAACTACCTGGGCATGGGCAAGCAGATCCAGGAGGAGCTCCCGGACACCCACCAGGTCAAGGCAGGCGTCCCGACGATGGGCGGGCTCATGCTGATCGGCGTCATCGTCGCCCTGTTCTTCTTCCAGAGCGGCTTCGTGCTCCCACCGGGCGGCATCATCGCGCCGCTGGCCACGTTGATCCTCGTCGGCGGCCTCGGCGCGTTCGACGATTACCTGACCGCGCGGACGGGGGAGGGGATCAGCGCCCGGCAGAAGATGCTGTGGCTGGTGGTCGTTGCGGTCTTCGCGGCGTACCAGATCCAGGACACGTACGCGATCAACCGGATCGCGGTGCCGTTCATCGGGTTCGTGTACATCGACCGCTGGCTGTACGTCGCGTTCGCCGCGTTCGCCATCATCGCCGCCGCGAACGGCGTGAACCTGACCGACGGCCTCGACGGCCTCGCAGGCGGCACCCTGGTGTTCGCCTTCGTCGCCTTCCTCCTCGTGTCGCTGCTGAACGACCAGCCGAACCTCGCGGTCCTGTGCGCGCTGATCGTCGGCGCGCTCGTCGGCTTCCTGTGGTTCAACGTCCATCCCGCCCAGGTGTTCATGGGCGATTCGGGATCCCTGGCGTTCGGGGCGACGCTGGCCGTGACCGCGCTCATCACCGGCCAGATCCTGATCCTGCCGATCATCGGCCTCGTGTTCGTCGTCGAGACGCTGTCGGTGATGATCCAGGTCGGATACTTCAAGTCCACCCACGGCCGGCGCATCTTCCGGATGAGCCCGCTGCACCTCCACTACCAGCTGATCGGCTGGGACGAGGAGAAGATCACGCTCCGGTTCTGGATCATCGGGATCATCGCCGGGCTGATCGGGGTGACGCTCTTCCTCGCCTCGATCGACAAGCTGCAGTGAGCACGATGACCGACGTGCCGACGATCGATCCCGCGGATCTCGTGCCGGGCGCGCTCGCCTCCGCACCGTTCCGCGGTCGCCCGGTCAGCGTCCTCGGCTTCGCGCGCTCCGGCATCGCGCTGGCGCGCTTCCTGCACGACGCCGGCGCCGACGTCACGGTGTACGACGGACGGCCGGCCGACGACCTGGCGCGTGCGATCGACGCGCTGGAGGGGCGGTCCGTGCGGCTCCTGCTCGGGCCGGACATCGATCCTGCGGCGGCCCTGGACGCTGCGGCGCTCGTCACGAGCTCGCCGTCGATCAACCCGGACTACCCGACGACGGAGCCGCGGCTGCGAGCGGCCCTCCAGGCGATGATGGCGCGGCGCGCCGGTGGCGACCGGTCCGCGCCTGCCTTCGTCTCCGAGGTCGACCTGTTCCTGCGCCTCTGCCCCGCCCCGACGATCGGGATCACCGGCACGAAGGGCAAGACGACCACGTCCGCGCTGACCCACGCGCTCCTTGCCGCGCACCTCGGCGAGCTCGCGGTCCTCGGCGGGAACATGGGCGTGCCGCTGATCGAGCGGCTGCCGGGGCTCACCGCGCGCCACCTTGTGGTCGTCGAGCTGTCCGAGCTGCAGCTGCCGACGCTGTCCCGGGGCACGACGCTCGCGGCATACACGAACGTGACCTCGGACCACCTGGACCGGCACGGCACGCTCGCCGCATACCAGCGGGTCAAGCGGCGTCTGGCCGAGCTGCTGGATCCCCAAGGTGCCCTCGTCCTGAACCTCGACGACCCGGTGGTCGCCGGCTACGGGTCGGCGACGGAGGCTCGCACCGTCCCGTACCGGCGCGGCGAGCTGCCGATCGGCGGGCTCGGCGTCGCCCACGGCTGGATCGTCGCCGACAAGGTCGCCGCGCCACCGGCGCTGGTCGGGCGCGAGGGGATGACCGCGTTCGACGGGGGCCGGGTGCTGCCGCTCGCCGAGCTCGCCATCCCGGGCGCGCACAACGTGTCGAATGCCATGGCGGCGGTGGGGCTCGCGCTGCTCGCGGGCGTGCCGGCGCCGGTGATCCGCCGTGCGGCGGCCGCCTTCCGCGGCGTCGAGCACCGGCTCGAGCGCGTCGCCGACATCGACGGCGTCCGCTTCATCAATGACTCGCAGGGCACGCAGCCGGACGCGGTCATCGCCGCCCTTCGCGCCTTCGACGGACCGATCGTCCTGATTGCCGGGGGCCGGGACAAGGGCGTGGACCTCCAGGAGCTCGCATCGGTCGTGGGGCGGCGGGCCGCCGCCGCCGTGCTGATCGGGGAGAGCGGGCCCGCGCTGGAGTCGCTGTTCCGGGACAACGGCCTCGCCGTGACCGAGCGCGCCACGACGCTCGAGGACGCGGTCGCCGCTGCCGATCGACTGGCGCGCGCCGCTATGGCAACCCGCCCCGGCCAGCAGGCGACGGTCCTGCTCAGTCCCGCGGCCGCGAGCTTCGACATGTTCGCCGATTACGAGGCACGGGGCCGCGCCTTCAAGGCCGCCGTCCACCACCTGGCAGAGGAGCGCGTCTGATGGATATCGTCGGTCGCCTCCCGCAGCCGGTCGGCGGGCTCCTCGGTCGCCGGGGCACGGCGCGCGACACGCGGCGTCGAGATGGGACGCGCCGCGCGGTCTCCGCGCCTGCGCGCCAGCCCGTGCGCGCAACGAGCGATGTCCTCCAGCGCGATCGTCACCAGCCGGACTATTCGATCCTGCTCGCCGTCGTCGCGCTGTCCGCGATCGGCATCCTCATGGTCTTCTCGTCGTCGGCGATGTTCGCCTACGCCTCGCGTGACGACACGCTCGCGATCGTCGGGCCGCAGATCTTCTGGGGCGCCCTCGGGATCGCGACGATGCTGCTGGTGATGCGCCTCGACTACCGATGGCTGCGGCTCGTGTCCGTACCGGCCTACATCGGCGCGATCGTCCTGCTGGGGCTCGTGTTCGTCCCGGCGCTCGGGCGGGTCGTGGGCGGGTCGGCGCGGTGGCTCGTCGTCGGGCCCTTGCCCGCCGTGCACCCGGCCGAGATCGCCAAGCTCGCGCTGATCGTCTACCTGGCCCACTGGCTCGCGAACAAGGGCCCGCTCGTGGGGCGGTTCCGCCAGGGGATGGTCCCGTTCCTCCTCATCGCCGGCCCGGTGATCGCACTCGTGTTCAAGGAGCCGGACCTGGGCACGACGATCGTGATCACGATGACCGCCTTCACGGTGTTCTTCGTCGCCGGCGCGAGCCTGCTCCAGCTCGGCGCGCTCGTCGGTGGCGCGATCGCCGGTGTCGGCGCGCTGAGCATCCTCGGCATCGGCCTCATCAAGGACTACCAGCTCGAGCGAATCCAGACGTTCCTCAACCCCTGGGCCGACCCGCAGGGCACCGGCTTCCACACCATCCAGGGGCTCCTCGCGCTCGGACTGGGCGGCGTCACCGGCGCGGGCCTCGGCGAGAGCAAGCTCGCCGCCGGCATGTACCTCCCGAACGCATGGAACGACTTCATCTTCGCGATCGTCGGCGAGGAGTTCGGGTTCATCGGTGCAGGGCTGGTCGTCCTGCTGTTCGTCCTCCTCGCGTATGCCGGCATCCGGACGGCGCTGCGCGCGCCCGATACGTTCGGAGCGCTGCTTGCAGCGGGCATCACCGCGTGGCTGTGCTATCAGGCATTCATCAACATCGCGGTCGTGGTCGCGCTGCTGCCCGTGACGGGCATCACGCTGCCGTTCATCAGCGCCGGCGGCTCATCGCTGCTGGTCAGCTTCGCCGCCGCAGGGATCCTGCTCTCCATCTCCCGCGAGACGGTCGAGTCGAAGGGTCGCGGCGCCACGCCCGAAGCGGGGAGGATCGATGAGGCTGCTGATCGCGGCAGGGGGCACCGGGGGCCACATCTACCCGGCGCTGGCCGTCGCGAGCGCACTCCGTCGCCGCGCCGGGCCGGCTGACCTTTCCTGGGTCGGTGGACGACGCGGCCTCGAGGATCGCATCGTCCCCCCGGCGGGCATCCCGTTCCGGCGGCTGCTGCTGCGCTCGCTCCGCTCCGTCCAGCGTGATATCCACCTGGTGCTCGACCCGATCCGGCTGGGCCTGTCGATCCCCCAGGCGGCGTGGCTGCTGCTGCGCCGGCGCCCCGCCGCGGTCTTCACGACCGGTGGCTACGTGGCGATCCCGGTCCTCCTCGCAGCCCGCATCCTCGGGGTCCCGGCGCTGCTCTGGGAGGGCAATGTCGTTCCCGGCCGGAGCGTGCGCGCCACGGCGCGCCTCGCCCGCGCCATCGCCGTGTCGTTCGACGCGACCTGCCCGGCGCTCGATGCCGGCAGCCGCTGCTACGTGACCGGCACGCCGATCCGGGATGTCGCCGCCATCGACCGCCTCGCGGCCCGCGAGCAGCTCGGCATTGGGGCAGGGGAGCGGCTCGTCGTGATCTTCGGCGGGTCGCAGGCCGTGCGGCGGATGAACGACGCGGTCGCCGCCGCGCTGCCCACGCTCGTGGAGCGCGCGACGGTCATCCACGTGGCCGGCGAGGACGGGATGGCCGGCGCCGCCGCTGCGCGTGCCGCGCTGCCCGAGGCGGCGCGCGCCCGCTACCGACCCGCAGCGTTCCTTGGCGAAGACCTGCTCGCCGCATTGGCCGCGGCCGATCTCATCGTCGGTCGTGCGGGGTCCTCGACCCTCGCCGAGGCAACGGCCTTCGGCCTGCCGATCATCGTCGTCCCGTACCCCCACGCGGGTGCGCACCAGTCCGCCAACGCCCAGGCACTCGTCGACGCGGGCGCCGCCGAGGTCATCGCGGATGAGACGTTCGATGCGACGGCGCTCCTCGATGCCGTGTCCATCCTCGACGACCCCAGGCGTCACGCGACGATGGCCGCCGCGGCGCGATCGCTCGGTCGCCCAGGCGCGGCAGATGCCGTCGCGGAGATCCTGCTCGCCCTCGCCGAACGCCGGACGTTGCCGGACCAGGCGGCCGTGACCCGCCTCGCGACCGGAGCCGCAGCGTGAACGCCGCCGCCGCGCCGCAGGACCTCACAGCGCTCGCGGGCGACATCGCCCGCAGGATCGGGGTCAAGGCCGAGCGTGGGATGCCGCTCGGCAAGCTGACGACGATGCGCGTCGGCGGCCCCGCTGACCTCCTCGTCACGGCGCACAACATCCACGAGCTGCGCGGGCTGATCCGGTTCGCCCGCGCTCGCAGCCTCCCGCTGACCCTG
>DATAIB010000180.1:0-3639 GCA_036262855.1 Candidatus Limnocylindrales bacterium | reverse complement strand
CCGAATCGTGCCCGACGCGGCGTCGTCCGAGCGTGAAGTGTGTGCATGAGTGCACAATGCAGCCATGGCAGTGCCAGCTCGGAAGCCGCGGAGCGTGCGCGCCATCGCGCGCCGATTCGAGGCCGATCTCAGCTCGTCCGTGCTCGCCTCCGGCCCGCACACCCCGAACGTGCGCCAGATCTCCGAGCGCGTCGCGATGGGCCGCGCCCTGTGGCGCGAGCTGGTCGTGGGGTTCGCCTCGCAGCTCGGCGACCTGCGGCTCGGGTTCACGCAGCTCGCCGCGCTGTACGTCCTGGCCGACGCGGGCACGACGACCATCGGCGAGCTGGCCGACACGCTGGGTCGATCGCCATCGGCGACGAGCCGGCTGGTTGACGGTCTCGTGAAGCGGCGTCTCCTGGAGCGCCACGAGGAGCCCGAGGACCGGCGCCAGCGATCGATCGCCCTGACGCAGCGTGGCCACGCCGTGCTGCGCGCCGTGGACCGCGAGCGTGCGGATCAGTTCCTGCGAATCGTCCGCCCGCTCCCGACTCCCGAGCGCGCGCTGGTCGCGATGGGCGTCGCCGCACTGGCGACGCATGCGATCTCCCGCCGCGGCCGCCTGATCCGCAGTTAGGGCGCGCCGCGAGCAACGCCGCGATCGTCGGATCGCGGGCGCGGGTCAGGCGGGGTTCATCCTTCGCCAGACCATGGCGGCGCCGAACAGCACGACGAGCGTCACGATCAGGATTCCGGCGCCGATCGCGCGGCGCTCGATCGGGATGCCGGCCTCGGACTCGCCCGGGGTCTCACCGGCCGCGAGCACGGTGATCGTGCCCGTCATCGATGGGTGGACCTGGCAGAAGTAGGCATAGGTGCCGGCGGTGTCGAACTTGAACGAGAACGTCCCGCCGTTGTCCTTGAGCTTGTCGATGTTCGCGATACCCGAGTCGAAGATCGCGCCGGGCTTGGCGTCGGTCGGGAGGCCCGAGGTGACGGTGTGGCCCTCGTTGATCGACTTGGTCACGGTCCAGGTGACGGTGTCGCCCTCGTGGATGACAACGCCGGTTGGGTCGAACGCCTTATCGGCGATGCTGACCGCGATCGACGCGGCGATGGCGGGCGCGGCGATGCCCATTGCGATGAGCAGCAGGCCGCCGGCGAGCACGAGCCGCCGGGATCGATGGACCAACGTCATGCGCAAAACCTCCGAACCGCATCGTAGAGGACCGGAAGGCCCCAGCGGAGGCCTTCGACCGACACTCGCTCGTCGATCGCGTGGTAGCGATCCAGGTACGTCTCGCCGACCGGCTGGCGCAGCGGGGAGAACCCGAACACGGGCGTGCCGAGCTCCTGGAGGTGCTTGGAGTCCGTGCCGAACGGCATCATCGCCGGCACCGGCGTGCCGTCGGGATCGTGCTCGCGGACGACCGCCTCGAGGATCGGGTACAGGCCTGCCGGATCGTCGTACGGCTGGACGATCGCGTCGCTGGCGATCACGAGGTCCACGTCTGTCACGGCCGCGAGCTCGGGCCCGAGCCGATCCCTGATGCGCTCGGCGAGCTCGGCTTCGGTGGTCCCGGGGAGCCGGCGGCAGTCGAGCTCGAGCGTGGCGATCCCGGGGATCACGTTGAACTTGATGCCCGAGTGGAGGACCGTCGTCGAGAGCGTGTCGCGCAGCATCGCGTCGAGGATCCGGATGTAGACCGGGTCGCACAGCGCGTCGAGGGCGCGCGCCGTCGTGCGCGAATCGCCCGTTGCCAGGAGTCGGAGGATCCGTGCCATCTCGGGAACGCCGGCGTGCTCCGCGGCCGCGACGGCGCCTTCGAGCAGGCCACGGGTGACGTCCGTGAGGCGGTACGGCCACGGCTCCGAGAGCCGGAGCGCGGCCGCGGAGGCCAGCAGGATCGCGTTGTCGTCGCGCGGCATGGACCCGTGGCCCCACGTGCCGTGGAACGTGAGCTTGTACGTCGCGATGCTCTTCTCCGTGACGCCGATCGGGTAGATCCGCCGGTTGCCGATCGGGACGGAGACCGCGCCGGCCTCGTTGATGGCGCCGGCCGCGCGCAGCAGCTCCGGATGCTCGCTTGCCAGCCAGCCCGCGCCGGCGAAGCCACCGGCCTCCTCGTCCGCGGTGGACGCGAACACGACGTCGCGGGTGAGGCCGGGAACCGGGTCCGAGCCGGGGTCGCGACCTGCCGCGCGGGCCTCCTCGGCAAGGAGCCGCATCACCTCGAGCTCCATCGCGACGAGGTTCTTCATGTCGACCGCACCGCGGCCGTAGAGCCAGCCATCGACGATCTCGCCCGCGAACGGGTCCCGCGTCCAGCCCTCAGGGGTAGCCGGCACGACATCGAGGTGCGAGAGCAGGAGGAGCGGCAGCCCGCCGGTCCCGTCGCCGCGCAGCCGGCCCACCACGGATCCCCGTCCCGGAACCGGCTCGTAGACGGTGGAGGGGATGCCGACCGAATCGAGGGCGCCGCCGAGCCACCGGGCCGCCTCGAGCTCGCCGTCGGGACGCGCCGGATCCGGCGGGTTGATGGACGGGATGCGGATCAGGTCGCGCAGCGACACGAGCAGGCGATGGTGCGCGAACGACCAGTCGGGGGTCATCACATCGCGGTCGGTCACGGGTTGCCGAGCAGGAACGTGAGCCCGAGTGCGTTCGCGATGATCCCGAGCACGAACCCGGCAAAGACGACGACGAGCACGAGGACGATCAGCCGCCGCAGGTCGCGCCGCTCCTGCGCGCGGCCGCGTTCCGGGTCGGGATCGAGGCCGCCCGCGATGTATGGCGCCGAGAGGCCACGCGCGCGGGCCTGCGTGGCTCGGGGCGAGTCATAGGCGGCCGGGTCGGCCGGCAGCCGGGGCGGTGGCGCCTCGGCGGTCGCCGGGTCATCCGGCGCCCCGGGGTCGCGGGGCGTGGGCGTCGTCATGCCGGCACGCCGGATCGAGTCGCGGGCCCGCGGAAGTAGATCTCGTCGGGCATCGGCTCGTAGCCCAGCCGGCGGTTGACCGCGCGCATCGGGGCGTTGTCGATGTCGTTCGCCGTCTCGATCGCATGCAGGCCGTTCGTGACCGCGGCCGCGATGGCTGCCCGCTTCAGCGCGCCGGCGACTCCGCGACCGCGCCAGCCGCGGCGCACCGCGGTCATCGCGTTCCAGGCGAGCCCGGGCGTCCCGGCGACGAGCAGCAGGTTCGAGTAGCCGACGGCCTCGCCGCTCGCCTCGTCGATCGCGACCGCGCAGCCCCACGGGGGCAGGACCGGGCGGTCGATGTCGCGCACCCGGAACTCCTCGGGCGTGCCCGGGTCCATCCGTCCGTCGCCGGGGATGTCCGGCAGCGCCTCGACGGCAACGTCGTAGAGGCGGTCTGCCAGCTCGGGGCGGTCGGCGAGCGAGGTGATCGAGATCCCTGCCGGGGCGTCGATGGGAGGTGGGACGAGGTTCGCAAGCTCCAGCCGCACGACCTTCATGCGCTCGACCTCGCGGAACCCGCGCCGCTCCAGGAACGCGACCGCCTCGGGTCGATCGCTCGTCGTTCGTCCGTAGAGCTCGGGCTTCCCGGCGGCGAGCGCGACGCCGCCGATCACCTCGAGCAGGGCACCACCGACGCCACGACCCCGATGCTCGGGCAGGACCGAGATGTTGCCCCAGAACG
>DATAIB010000179.1:0-5029 GCA_036262855.1 Candidatus Limnocylindrales bacterium | reverse complement strand
GCCGAAGCGCTCGGTCCGGATGCGGTCGGGTGGGAGCCCGAGCCTGACCAGCGCGTTGGCCACGACCTCGATCAGGGCAGTCGGCCCGCACGCGTAGGAGCGAACGTCGTTGCCCAGCGGAGCGAGGACCTCCGCGAGCATTGCCTCGTCGATGCGCCGGGCGTATCCGGTCCAGCCATCGGGCTGGCGGCGGGTGAGCGTGTGGATCACTTCGAAGCCGTCGCCCGCGGCGGCCAGACCATCGAGCTCCGATCGGTAGATGATCTCCTCGGGCCCGCGCGAGCTCACCAGGAGCCGCATCGGGACGGACGAACCGGCACGGGCCCGATGCCGCGCCATCGCCATCAGCGGCACCACGCCCGAGCCGCCACCGACCAGCAGCACGGGCCCGCCGAGCGCCGCCTCCCACACGAAATAGCCGCCGATCGGCCCGCGGACCTCCAGACGATCGCCCGGCACCACGATGTCGTGCATGAACGGCGAGACCTCGCCGCCCTCGATCCGCTCGATCGTGATGTCGACCTCGCCGGTGCGTTCCGGCTCGGACGCGATCGAGTACGAGCGCTCGACGCTGTAGCCATCCTCTGCGGTGAGTCGCAGGTCGACATGCTGTCCCGGCCGATGGCCAGCCCAGCCTGGCAATCCCAGCGTGAACGACCGAACGTTGGCCGTCTCATCGCGGACACCGGTCACCGTGGCGAGCTGCCACTCGAGCCCCATCAGCGCCGCCTAGTCATCGGTATATCGCTCTTCCAACCACTGATCCCCGCGGTTGTTGTAGCCGAGCGATTCCCAGAAGCCGGGCTCGTCGTCCGCCTGGATCCGCAGCCCGCGAACCCATTTCGCGCTCTTCCAGAAGTAGCGAGCCGGCACCACCAGACGCGCCGGGCCGCCGTGCTCCGGCGCGAGGGGCTTGCCGTCGTACTCCCACGCGACGAACGCCTGGTTGTTCAGCACATCGGCGAGGGGCAGGTTGGTGGTGTAGCCGCCGTCCGAGTGCGCGATGACGAACGCCGCGCGCGCATCCAGCTCGACGCCCTCCAGGAGCGTGTCGACGCTCACGCCGTGCCAGCGCATGTCGAGGTGGGTCCACTTCGTGACGCAGCTGATGTCGACGACGTAGTCCCGGCTCGGAAGCGCGAGCAGCTGCTCCCACGACCACTCCAGGGGCTGGCGAACGAGGCCATCGATGCGGAACGACCACCGATCGAGCGGCGTCCGCGGCGTGGGGCCGGCCGACAGCACCGGGAACTCGGTCGTCAGGTACTGGCCCGGTGGGGTGCGTCGACGCCGCTCGTCAGCGCCCATGGTCCCGCCCGGGCCCTGGTCGCGCCGTCCGACGAATCCGCGCGTCACGAAGCGTTCGCCCATCGCCACCTCCGGTTCCGGATTGTCACACGGTCGATGTGACGGCGAAATGTCGCCGCGGACCCGTGCAGCGCGATCGTCGGACCGCCCGTGCGAGGCTGGTCGCTCAGCAAGGAGGTGCCGATATGGCCGAGCTCACCGAGAAGAAGCGCGACAACCTGCGCTCCAACCAGTTCGCCTACGTCGACAAGGACGGCGGCGAGCACCTGCCGATCCACGACGAGTCGCACATCCGGAACGCGATGGCCCGCTTCAACCAGACCGACTTCGACAGCGCGTCCGACAAGGAGAAGGCACGCAAGAAGATCGTGTCCGCGGCGAAGCGGCACGGCATCGGGGTCTCGGACGACTCGAACGTCGCGAAATCCTCGCGATGATCAGGACGCTGGTTCGCGGCGCCCTCGCGGGCGCGGCGGCGACCTGGCTCATGGATCGCGCAACAACGCTGCTGTACGAGGTCCAGGCGCCCGAGGTCACCGAGCAGGAGACCGCCGCCCGTCCGAACGGGAAGTCGTCGGTCACGAACATGATCGACCGTTTCGAGGCGCAGACCGGCGTCGTGGTGCCCGCGGAGCGTCGCCCGCTCG
Organism: Candidatus Limnocylindrales bacterium; assembly: GCA_036262855.1. Lineage (GTDB taxonomy): Bacteria > Chloroflexota > Limnocylindria > Limnocylindrales > CSP1-4 > UBA5189. Next base: position 3,074 of record DATAIB010000179.1, on the reverse strand, counting down.
TCGAGAACCTCGTGCACTACGCGCTCGGTGCCGTGCCCGGCGCCCTGTACGCCGTGGCCCGCAAGGTGCCCGGCGTGCGTGCGCTCAACGGCGCCGGCTACGGGCTCGCCCTGTTCGCCGCGAACGACGAGTTCCTCAACACCCGGCTCGGGTTCGCCGGGCCGGCACGCGCGTATCCGCCGGAGACGCACTTCCGGGGCCTCGCCGGACATGCCGTCCTGGGCGCTGCGACCGAGACCGGGATCCAGCTGCTCGGCGGGTGACCTGTCCCTCGGCGGCTGACCTGACCCTCGGCGGCTGACACCGACCATCGTTTGCCAAATCGCCATGTGGTGACCGTTCGGCACAGTGTTGGCGGCCGTCCACGCTCAGCCACACGCCCATGAGCGGGTTTTCGCCAATGTCCAAGCTCGAACGTTGCGCCCATATTCGCTTTCACGTCACCAAGCGGCGATTTGGTGAAACCTCGGCCGCTTCGACGCGATAGCTGTCACGTGGTGGCGATCTGGCAGCCGCACGTCGCGGCGACTGCGATAACCGTCAGGACGCGGCGATTTGGTGAAGGCGCGCGACACGCATTTGGTGCGTCGCTAGGCAGCCTGCGGCTCGGCGCGCTTCTCCGCGCGGCGCTTCGACCCGTCCTCCGAGCGACGGCTGCCCGCCGACCGTCCATGCGGCTTGCCGGGCAGGATGAGCTCGGCGCGCTCCGCGCCGTGGCGAGCCACGAGCCCGGCAGGCTGCTCGCGGACCCAGAGCTGCTCGACCTCGATCGACCGCCAGCCTGCAGGGAGCACAACCGGGCGCGACGGCCACGTCGAGGGCTCGCCTGGCCCGAGCCGAAGGCCCGGAAGGCCGTAGAGCAAGCCCATCACGAAGCCGGACAGGTTCGCGAAGAACGGCCCTGAGTTGGGCTTGTCCGGCTCCAGCTCGGGGACCTGTTCGAGCGTCTGCAGGAACCGGCCACCGATGAGCCTGCCGTAGCCGGGCTCCAGGAGCCGTGCCGCCAGGGCGCGATCGCCCGCCCAGCACGCCCACACCGGGTACAGCGGCGACAGCATCGGGCTGCCGATGTAGCTGTCCGCGAGGTCGAGGTAATACCGCAGGGTCGCCTGCTCGGTCCTCCGATCGAGGTCGTACCAGGCGGGGAAGATCCCCGCGAGCGGCCCGGGCGTGCCGCCCTTCTGCTCGGTCGGGCGGTAGCCGTCGTGGCTCATGAGCGCGCCGCCGTTCGACGAGCTCCCGCGGAGCCGTGCCGCGAGGCCGGCGTGGACGTCGCGCCACAGCGGCGTGACGCGCGTGCCGAGCCGTTCCGCGGATTGGATCGCTTCGGCAAGCACGGTGCGGGCCATCATGATCGTGAACGCATCGTTGTCGGTGGCCTGTGGGCGTTCGGCGATGCCCATCGTCTCGGTCCAGGAGTAGCCGCCCCGCACCTGCTTCACGCGGCTGCAGATCCAGTCTGCGACGCCGTACAGGATGGTGGACGCCTGCTCCTCGAGGTACCGCTCGTCGCCCGTCGCGTGCACGTACTGCGCGAACGCCCACGCGATGTCGAGCGACACGTGATCTTCGTGCCAGGACGCCTTGCCGGCGCCCGGCGACGCCTCCTCGCCCGCGACCTGGCCGCTCTCCCACGGGAACTGGAGGCCGGCGCGGCCGTTCAGTCGGGCGTGGTTCCGCGCCGCCTCGAGGTTCCGGAAGCGGTACTCCAGGAGCGCCCTGGCCGCGTCCGGCTGGACCAGGAGCAGCGGGGGCACGCCGAAGAAGTCGACATCCCACATCACGTGGCCGTAGTAGTAGTGGTAGTTGCGCCAGGTCGCGAGGCCGTACATCGACACGCTCGACGGCGACGAGGGATGGACCGACGCGTTCAGGTAGTAGAACGCCGCGTCGGCGAGCTGCTGCCAGCGCGTCTCGGCGCCCTCGAGCAGGATGCGGCTCCGCCACAGGTCGCTCCAGCGCGCCCGGTTCTCCGTTCGAAGCCGCTCCCAGCCGTCCTCGCGGGCACGCCCGAGCAGGCGGATCGCCTGGTGGTCGGGGTCGCTGTGCATCACGCTGGGGACGACGCCGGCGATCTGCCGCATCCGATAGCGGCGGCCGGGTCGCGCCCGGAGCACGTAGTCGGTCGCGAGGTCGCTCTCGATGCCCCACGTGGCGACGCGTCGCTGCGCGTCCTCGTCGCCCAGGAACTCGGTCACGTAGGCGATGCCCAGGCTGGAGCGGCGACCGGTCGATTCCCACTCCATCGAGCCGTCGACCACGTCGGGATCCTTGCCGGGCGTCTTCGTGTGGCGGGTGACCATGCGGCCGTGGACGTGGCTCGAATCCACGAGTGCCCGGATCTCGAGATCGCACGCCTGGTCGACCTCAACCGCGACCTCCTGGAGGACGATCGACGGACGCTCGCGGCTGCAGAAGGTCAGGACCTCGACCGTCGCGGTGGCGCCGCCGGCCCGGAATCGGAAGTGGGTCGTGAGCTCGCCCGTGGCAAAGTCATACGCCTGGTCGATGAACTCGGCCTGATGGGGGAAGAGGCTGAGGCGGACGTCGTTCAGCGTGAGATCGCCCGCAATCGGGTAGGGGCCTTCGGTCGCCGCCTCGATCTCCTGTTCGGGATGCGTTCCGGCGTAGCCGCTGACCATGATCAGCCCGGGGAACAGCGGGATGTCGAGGACTCGCAGGCCGATCAGGCCGTTCGAGACGTAGGCGGGGAGCTCGTTGACGCCACTGCGGGTCACCGGGGGAGGGTTGATCGGGACTGACATCGCCACCACGATGCCGCACGGCGCGATGCAGGCGTCGCGGCCGCGACCCGTGCGGGCGTTGAGAGCGTCTCGCAACGGAAGTCGCTGGAGCCCCGCCGGCACGACGGCGAGGCTCCTGAGAACGGATACGCGCCCGCGTGGCCGGCGGATCGAGCGGACCGAGGCTCGGTCAGGCAACCGTGAATCGATTTGGTGCGAATCTGCACCGGGCCGCCTAACGCCGACGCGAATCCTTCGTTATCTCCAATGCAGGCCTCGAGCCGCGATGTCGTTCCCCCGGCGACAGACGCGCTCGGGGCCGCAACTTTT
>DATAIB010000178.1:0-1650 GCA_036262855.1 Candidatus Limnocylindrales bacterium | reverse complement strand
CAGCAGCGCGCTGCCCTGGTAGACGCGCTCGAAGCCGGCTTCCGAGTTCGAGACGGTTTCGATCGGCGCGATCCAGGCATCGGCGGCGGGGCTGACCTCGGTCTCGATCGAGGTTCGGAGCCAGCCATTGCCTTGCCCGAGGCGCGTCACGCCTGACTCGGCGCGGGCCGCGTCGTGGCGCGTCTCGACGCCGCCCACGGACCACCACGCATCGGGATTGCCGCCACCGCCCAGCATCGTGGTCGCCCATTCGACCCCGATCCGGGCGACGAGCGGCCGGTCACCGAGGTTCTCGACCGTCGCGGACCACTCGAGGGTGGGGTCCGACGCGCCAGCGCCGAGCCGGATCGTCGTCTGCGCGGCGAGGGGAAGCGATCCACCGTCGACCATGGCTGCGCCATCGCGCGCCACGACGGCCTCGCCGACACCCAGCTTCGCGACCCGGAACGGCCCGGTCGCGAGATCGCCGAGCTCGTCGCGGCCGCCCGCATTCCAGGACCCGGGCGTCGCGTCGGCCGCGAGCACGCGGATCAGGCCGGATCGGCGTTCGTAGTCGTCGTAGACCAGGCGTGCGCTGAGGCCCTGCTCCTTGACCATCACGCGGTCGTGGATCGAGGCGGCGCCGTCACCGCCACCACCCTCGCCAGCGTCGCCGGCGGCCTCGGCAGCCTTCGCCTCGTGCTCGCGCAATGTCTCGTGGTACGCCTCGGGCCGGCGGCGGAGCACGCCCGTCACGGCGTGGCGCGCGGCACGGAGATCCCACGACCCGATGCCCGCGCCCTCGTCGAGGTCGATCCCGATCACCTGGCCCGCGTTCGCGAGCAGGATCTCGTCGCGCCCGTCGAGGTCGAGGTCCGCGGTCTCCGCCCGGTCGATCGTCCCAAGGGCCGCATCGGCAAGCGCCTCGGCGGCAATCAGGTGGTGGAGCGTCGCGGCGCGCATGTGCGCGATGTAGATGCCGCCGAACAGCCCGTGCCAGTAGCAGTCGTTCGACTGGCCGCGGTAGAGGTGATCCAGTGCCTCCGTGCGCTCCGGGCCCGCCTCCATGGACTCGACCTTCGCTGACACCCGGAGCATCTGCTTGTGCAGGTCGTTGATCTCGCGGTACTTGACCTGGAAGTTCCGCCACATCGCGCCGCGCAGCCAGCGCGCCTCCGGGGCGCCGACCTCCCGCGCGTGGTGGAGCGCGCCGGCGAACGCGCGCGATTCATCGGCCGGCAGCGCCCACTCACCCATCTCGGAATAGGAGGAGGTGGGGAGGTACAGGCGCCCGACGGGGGCGTGGGCGGCGAGCCAGTCCGACGGTCGAACCGTCGTGAGCCATTCGGCGTTCGATTCGAGCGCCTCGAAGAACCGCTCGACCCAGCGGCCCTTGCCCCAGCAGTGCTCCCAGGTGGTCGGCCACGAGCCGAACTTCTCGCCGTCGTCGCCCATCATCCCGACGCGGTCGCCCGCTTCCGTGGCGTGCTCGCGCAGGTAGTCGATGACCTCGTCGACCTCGCGGAACGGGATCCGGTAGCGAAGGCCCTGCTCCGTCCCGAAGACGGAGATCAGGCGGCCCTTGTCCTCCGTCGTGTACGGGCCCCACATCTGGTCCTCGGGCACCGTGGCGGCACGGAAGTGCGCGTCATCGACGATCGTCCAGCCGTA
>DATAIB010000177.1:0-6418 GCA_036262855.1 Candidatus Limnocylindrales bacterium | reverse complement strand
GTTCACCACGGTCATCAGGGACGGCTGCTCGGCCAGCGTCGCCCGGTCGATTCCGCGGCTGATGCACGCGACCTCGATCGCGTCCTCGACCACCTGCGCGCCGAACGCGAGGCATTGCCACGTCTTGTCGAGGTTGATCGCGAACGTCCGATACATGTCGAGGTGGCGCGTCTCGACCGGCAGGTCGATCGGCTCGAGCGGGCCGCCGCCCTCCTGGTGGATCACGTCGAGCGCGCCGATGAGCCGGACGTAGTCCTGGAAGTCCGCGAAGTTGCCGGGGCGCCGGCCGCGGTCGATGTCGCTGACGAACGCCGGGCCTCCGACTGCGCCGAACACGAGGTTCCGGCCGCCGAAGGCGAGGTTCTTCTCGGGGTTCCGCGCGTGGAGCTCGAAGGTTGCCGGCGCCTTGGCGACCAGCGCTTCCACCTGGGCGGGATCCATGCGGACCCGGCCGCTCGCGCCGCGCGCGGCCCTGTCGCCCTCGCGCGTGACGCTCGCCCCTGCCTGCTCGAACAACCCGAGCGCGCGATCGCTCAGGACCTCCATCCCGACGTCGCGCAGGATCTTGAGGCTCGCTTGGTGGACCTGCTCGAGCTGATCGGCGTTCAGGATCTCGAGCGGCGTGATCGGATTGACCAGCCGGCGCCACGACAGCCGCGGGATCCCGGCGCCGGTCCGTCGCTCGCGGCGGGGCCGGCCGCGGAGCAGCTCGGGACGATCGGGCATCAGGTCACGCGACCCAGTCGCCGCCCCGCATGACTCGCCGCACGACGAGATCCTTCCCGAGCTCGACCACGTCGGCGCGGAGGCCGGGCGCGAGCCGGCCCCGGTCGCTGAGCCCCAGCATCTCGACCGGGTTCCGCGACGCGGCGGCCACGGCGTTGGGGAGCGTCGCCCCATGCTGGACCAGGTTGCGCACCGCGCTGTCGAGGGCGATCACGGAGCCGGCGAGGGTGTCAGCACCGATGATCGTGCAGCGCTGGCCACGGACCTCGACCTCGAGGCCGCCGATGTCGCTGATGCCGTCACCCATGCCGGCGAGCGACACCGCGTCGCTCACGAGCAGCAGTCGGTCCGTTGGCTTCGTGCGCATGATGATCGGCCAGAGCGACGGGTCGACATGCTCCCCGTCGGCGATCAGCTCCACGTAGGCGTCATCTCGCGTGAGCGCGGCAACGACGACACCGGGAGCTCGGTGGTCGATCCCGGTCATTGCGTTGAAGAGATGCGTGGTTGTCGTCCCGCCGGCGTCGTAGCCGGCCATCGCGCCCGCCAGCGTCGCCGCGGAGTGGCCGACCGCCACGCGCACGCCCATCGACGTGAGGCGCCCGATCAGCTCCAGAGCGCCCGCGATCTCCGGTGCCACGGTGGTGAGACGGAGCCCGTCCACCAGCGGCTCGATGTCCGACCAGGGGACGCTCGCGGGCTCGAGCAGCCACGCCGGGTTGTGGGCACCTTTCCGCTTCGGCGCGATGAATGGGCCCTCGAGGTTGAACCCGAGCGGCTCGGCCCCGTCAGCCGGCGCCGCCGGGATCCAGGCGCGAACTCGATCAGCGAACGCGTGGAGCTCCGGGATCGGCGTCGACCAGGCGGATGGCAGGAATGAGGTCACACCCCGCCGAGCCAGTGCCCGAGCCATGCCATCGAGCGCCTGCGCGTCGCCCATGGCGGAGTGCCCGCCCCATCCGTGAACATGGACGTCGACAAAGCCGGGCGCGAGATACGGCAGCTCTGCCACCGACTCCTCGGCCGCGTCGTCGACATCGACGGAGGCGATGCGGTCGCCTTCGATTCGCAGGCGACCCGCTGCGACGCGATCGTCGAGGACCAGCCGTCCACGCAGCTCCGATGTGGTTGTCATGCGCTCATCTCCGCCCCATGGATTGCCGCCCCGATCGCGCCCGCCCAGCCGCCGAGCTGCGCCGGCACGATCTCGATCTCGTCCATCGATGCCCGAACGTAGCGCCGCCGGATCTCCGCGCGGATCTCGTCGAGCAGCAGGTCCCCGGCGGCCGCAATGCCCCCGCCGATCACGACCCGATCCGGGGCCAGCACGGCGATCATGTTGCCGATCCCGATCCCAAGATAGCGGGCGACTCGACGCAGGCCCTCGACCGCGATGGGGTCACCGTTCCGTGCGCGCGCGACCGCTTCCTCCGCCGTGTCCGCGCCACACGCCTCGGCGAGCCGATCTGCGCGCGCGAACGCCTCGAGGCAGCCTCGATTGCCGCAGTTGCACACCGGCCCGTCCGGGTCGATGGTCTGGTGGCCGATCTCGCCGGCCGTCCCATCGTGGCCTGTGTGGATCCTGCCGTCGATCGCGATGACGCCACCCACACCCGTGCCGAGGGTGAGGCCGACGAGCGAGCTCACGCCGCGCCCGGCGCCGAGTTGCAGCTCCGCCAGGCCGAAGGCTCCGGCGTCATTGATCAACGCCACAGGCACCCCGAGCCGGCCGGCGACCGGCCCCGCCACGTCCACCCCGTCCCACGACCCCGAGAAGTTGGCGAGGAACCGCGTCCTGCCAGTGCGCACGTCGCGCGACCCCGGGATCCCGATCCCGGCGGTCACGACGCCCGGAACCGTCGACATGGCATGCAGGCCGGTCTCCGCGATCTGATCGACGATCATCGAAGGCGCCGCTTCCCTGCGCGTCGCCACGGATCCCTTGCCGACCACCTGCCAATCGCCGTCGTCGTGGTCGATCACCGTCCATTTCAGGTTGGTGCCACCGAGGTCGAGGCCCAGGTGCCGTGTCGGCATGGAACGCGTCGATCACCCTTCGCCCGTGACGCGGGTGTAGGCCGCGGCCACGCCGACGATGACGGCGCCGAAGACGACCTGCCGAACCGCCTCCGGCATCTCGAGGACGGTGAGGAGCGTGGTCACGACCGTGAGGATCAGCGCGCCCAGGATCGTTCCGCCATAGCCGCCACGGCCACCCATGATCGAGGTCCCGCCGATCACGGCCGCGGCGACCGACGGCAGCACGGACTGCTCGACGAGGCTCACGGTGGCGGTGTTGGCGAGCCCGGCAACGAGGATGCCCGCAATTGCCGCCAGGACACCCGACAGCACATACAGCGCGACGAGCACCTGCCAGACGCGCGCGCCGGCGAGTCGCGCGGCGACGGGGTTGTCACCCACGGCGAACAGGAGCCGCCCGAAGCCGGTGCGTCGCAGGCCGACGAAGATGACGAGCGCGACCGGAACGAACACCAGCAGGTTGTTCGGCACAAACCCGAAGGAGATGCCGGAACCGAGCCACTGGATCGGGGCCGGAATCAGCGTCCCGGACTGGACCATGAGCAGCTGGTACACGGACATCAACCCGAGGATCACCAGGCTCATGCCGAGGGTCATGATCAGCGGGTGGACCTTGAAGATCCCGATCCCGACGCCGTTTAGGATGCCGGCCACGACTGCCGCGACCACCGCCACTGCGATCGCGACGACCGGGCCCTGGCCGGTGGTGAGCGTGGCCATGAGGAAGGCGGACATGGATGCGACGGCGCCGACCGAGAGATCGATGCCGCCGGTCAGCATCGCGATCGTCTGGCACGCCGCGAGAATGGCCAGCGGGATCGCCGCTCGGAGCGTCGTGGCGAGCCAGCCGCCATTGACGATGCCGGGCTTGGCGATCTCGAGGACCACGATCAGGAGAACCAGCAGGACAGAGAGCGGAATGAGCGGCTGGTCGCGGAGCAGTTGTCGGCCCGCGCCCGGCCGCCGCGGCGTCCCCGGCGACGCAGCCGCGCCCGCGGCCCGCCCCGTCATGCGCGCACCTTCCGCATGGCGACGAGACTCCCGAACATCACGACGCCGATCAGGATCGCGCCCTGGACGGCGGTGGACCAGTTGGGATCAACCCCGGCGAAGAAGAGGTCCGTCCGGACGAGCGCGAGGACCATCACGGCCAGGATCGGTCCGAGCACGCCGCCGCGACCACCGGCGAGGCTGACCCCACCGAGCACGATCGCCGCGACGCTCTGCAGGGTGTACGAGCCCGGAACGGGCGCGCCGACGCCACCGATGGCGGTGAGCGCCAGCCCACCGAGGGCCGAGAAGAACCCGGTGAGGGCGTATGCCGCGATCTTCGTGCGGCCGATCGGGATCCCGCTGCGGAATGCCGCCAGCGGATGGCTCCCGATCGCGTACAGGGACAGCCCGAACGTGGAGCGGCGAAGCGGGATCCAGACGATGGCGACGATGGCGGCGAGCAGGACCAGCGACTTGGGAATCCACGGATTGCCGAGCGCTCCGGAGATGATCGCCATCAGCCACGGTGCTGCGCCGCCGCCGGGCGTGTTCAGGATCAGCAGCGCAACCCCGGCCCACACGAACGAGGTGGCGAGCGTCACGACGATGTCCGGCACCTTGGTGATCACGACGAGCGCTCCGTTCACCGCGCCGACGGCGAAGCCGAGGAGCAGCACACCGATCACGATCGGGACGGCGACGAGCTCGCTCTGGCCGTTCATCAGGACTGCGGACGTCACGCTCGCGAGCGCCATCATCGGCCCGACCGACAGGTCGATCCCACCCGAGATGACGACGATCGCCTGCGCCACCGCCGCAAACGCGATCGGCAGGATGGAGATCGCGAGACCCTGGACCCCGGCGGCGCCGTAGTTCGGTTGGAGCAGCTTCGTCACGACCACGAACGCCACGAGGAGGCCGACGAGCCCGACGGTCCACCCGTTGTGCTGGACCCAGGCAGCGGCCGCCTGCACGGCTGCCCCTTGCCTGGTCCGCGCTGGCGCCACGCCGGCGCTCATGCCGAGCCGACCGGGGTCGAGTCCGCGGACTCGACGGCCACCGCCGCACGCTCCTCGGGCATGGCGTCCTCGGGCCGCAGGTCGTACGCCGCTCGGAGCAGGCTCGCCTCGTCGGCATCCTCGACGGCGATCTCGGACACGATGCGCCCCCCGAAGATCACGATCGCGCGGTCACACGCCAGCTGGATCTCCTTGAGCTCGGACGTGTACAGCAGGACCGCGGCGCCAGCCGCGGCGAGGTCACGCAGCAGCTTGTAGATCTGCTGCTTCGTCCCGATGTCGATGCCGCGGGTGGGATCGAAGCACAGCATCGTCCTGACGCCACCCGCGACCCACCGTGCGATCGTCACCTTCTGCTGGTTGCCGCCGGAAAGACGGCGGACCTCGCCTGCGGCCCGCGTGTCGATCTGGAGCGTTTCGATCGCCGCGTTGACCTTGGTCCGTTCGCGCGCGAGGTCGATCGCGCCCCACGAGCCGAACCGCGTCGTGAAGGGCAGGGCGATGTTCTCGCGGACGGACCGCTGCATGAGCAGCGCTTCCGCGCGATCCGCGGGCACGTAGACGACGCCGGCGCGGATGGCGTCAGCGGGGTGACCGAACGAGCGAGGCGTCCCGTCGACGAGCACCTCACCACGAGTTGGCCGCTCGGAGCCCGACAGGACGTCGAACAGCTCGTCCTGGCCCTGGCCCTCGAGCGCAACGAGGCCAAGGACTTCGCCGGCATGCAGCTCGAAGGACACGTCGGTGAGCTTCGTCCCAACGGTCAGGTTGCGCGCGGCGAGGCGCGGCGGTACGGCGACACGCGCGGCGGCCGTCGGGGCGTCCGCCCGGACGGCCGAGCCGGCCCGGACGATGTCGCCGAGCATCAGGTCGACGATCCGCGCCTCCGATCCGGGCGCGACATCGACGACGCCGACGGTCGAGCCTTCCCTCAGGACGGTCGCACGGTCGCAAACGGCTGCGATCTCGATCATCCGGTGCGAGATGAAGATCACCGAGCGGTCCGTCCCCTTGAGGCGACCGATCACCTCGAGGACGCGCTCGGTCAGGTTCGCGGGCAATGCGGCCGTCATCTCGTCCAGCATCAGGATCGCGGGCTCCATCGCCAGCGCCCGCGCGAGGTCGATGATGCGAAGCGTTGCCAGGGGCAGGTCACGGACGGTGCTCGCGAGGTCGAGGTCGGGCAGGCCCAGCTCGGCGAGCCAATGCCGGACGGCATCAGGCGAGGTGTGCGTGAGTCGAAGGTTGGACCGGACGTCGAGATCCGGCACCAGTGACGGCTCCTGGTAGACCGACGTGATGCCGCCACGTCGAGCCTCGCTCGGCGAGCGAGCTGCGAACGGCTTGCCAGCCACGAGGATCGTCCCGCGATCCGGGCGGACACCGCCGCTCAGGATCTTGACGAGCGTGCTCTTGCCGGCGCCATTGGCGCCCATGAGCGCGTGCACCTCGCCGCGGCGGACGGCCAGCGAGGCCGATCGCAGGGCGACGACGGCGCCGTAGTGCTTTGCGACATCGGTCGCGTTCAGGAGGAGGTCAGGTGGGCTCTCGGTGTGGTCCACGTCCCGTCCTGGTGCTGCGTGTCGTGGGCGGATCAGAAGGTCGGGAATGGGGGTGCCGGCGGAGCCGGCCCCCCCCTT
>DATAIB010000176.1:0-5750 GCA_036262855.1 Candidatus Limnocylindrales bacterium | reverse complement strand
CGATGCCGATCAGCACGAGGATCACCGCCCCGACAAGTCCCACGAGCGCCGCCGGTCCAGCGGACGTACCCGCCTTCGAGGTGTCTGGCGGGTTCGTGGGTGCGGCGGAGGAGAGCGGCGCAGGCGCCGATGCACCCGGCGTGGCCGGCCCGGCGGACGGCTGCGCGCCGGAAGACGGCGCGGCGCTCGGCGCGGTCAGCGCGCACGAGCGCGGATCTCCCGGCGTCACGAGCGGCGGCGGGGGCAGGGCAACGCAATCGCCGTCGACCTGGGTGAAGTTGGCCCAGAGGTACTCGCGGATCGTCACGCCGGCGTCGTGGATCTCCTTCGCGAGCGCACGACCCACGTACCGGTAGTGCCACGGCTCGTAGTCGTAGCAGGTCACATCGGTCTTGCCGTCCGGATAGCTCATCAGCCAGCCGTACTCCCAGCCGTGCTTCGCGAGCCACTTCCCGGTCCCCGTCGACTCGTTGACGAACTTCGTCGAGCCGGCGGCGGCGAAATCGATCGTGAGGCCCGTCTGGTGCTCCGAATGGCCCGGGCGTGCCGAGAAGCCCACCGCCCGGTCGAACCCGTAGCCCTTCACGTAGATGTTGAAGAGCTTGACCTGCTGGTTGTACGAACGGTAGGCGCTCACGCTTCCGAGCGGCACCCCGGCCTTCTTCGCCGCCGCGGCCATGGCCTTCAGGTCATCGAAGGCGACCTTGCGAACGAGGCCGCCGCCGGTCACGCCGGCGCCGTAGATCGACACGAGATCCGGCGGCTTGTAGTCCGAGCCGAGCGACAGGATCCAGTCGACCTGGATGTGCTGCCAGTCGTCGTAGCCGCGGGGCTCGGTGAGGATGTCGTCGAGCCGGCACGCAGGCAGGGGCCCGACACCCACGACCGGTGATGGGGACGCGAGCGGCCCGCTCAGCAGCACGCCGGCGAGCAGGGCGGCGGCGGCAAGGGCCCGCGCGAGCCCGGTCGAGCGCATCGACGGGAGCCTACGCGATCCCGGCTAGGATGCGGCCGTGCACCCTCGACCGATGCGCCGCGGCCTCGCGCTCCTCGCCGCGACCGTGCTGCTGGCCGCCTGCTCGGACACCCATCCGTCGGCAGCGCCATCGGGCGGCCCCGGCGTGACGCTCGCGCCCGGCGCGACGCCGACGGCCCCGGTGGCCTCGGGCGCCCCGTCGCCGACCCCCGCGACGATTCCCGCGGAGTTCCCGCTCGCGGTCGTGACCGGTCTCGAGAACAACAAGACCGTCATCACGATGGACGAGCTGTCGACGCTCGATGTGAAGGGCACCCTCGTCTATCCATGCGGCATCCTCCCGACGAAGCTGCCGAACGAGTCCTCGACGTGCACCGACGCGGACAAGATCGCGGCCACGATCCAGGCGAAGCCCAGGACGATCGCGCTGCTGCCCGTCGGTCTCGTCGAGCCGGCAACGAAGGTGCTCGCGTTCAAGGGCGATGGCCCGTTCGGGCTGTTCGGGCCGGACCTGTTCGGCGGTCCGGATCAGCGGGCGCTCCCGTACCCGCTCATGGGCAGCGTGACCGGCACGGCGGCGGTGGATCCGGCGTGGGTCACGCCTGCTGCTGGCGGCCAGGTCTGGACGCTGAACGAGACGGGCAGCCTGTGCGCGGACCGCGGCGGGGCCAAGCAGGCGGTGACGCTCGGCAAGGGCTGGGACTGGGTGTTCAACGGGGGAACGGCGAAATACAAGGGCCCGCCGATCCCGAACCCCAACCCGCCGCCGGGCATCGACCTCCATCCGATCGTTCGTCCGGTCGAGACGGGGAACGACGGCGCCACCGCGAAGCTGATCGCCAGCTCGGACGTGACGCTCGGCAACCTGAAGTGCCCAGTCCTGCCGACGAAGGACTGGCATCCGGCAAACCAGGCCGCCGGCCTGTCCGTGCCCGAGGACGTGCTCGATCGCTGGGAGAGCTTCCTCGGCATCGACGCCGTCTACCTCCCGGCCGACCATCAGAGCGATCGGGGTGTGCGTGGCATCAAGTCGACGCTCGATCTGCTCAAGAAGCACGGCTTCCCCGGCACCGGCCTGGGGATGAACCTCGACCAGGCGCTGGAGCCGGCGTACCTGAACGTGGCCGGACTCAAGGTGGCGTTCGTGGCGTGGGACAACGTGCCCGGGCCGACGCACGCGGCGGCGAACACGCCGGGCGTTGCGTGGATGACCAAGTCGAACATCTTCGCGGCGGTCAAGCGGGCGCAGGACGCGAAGGCGGACCTGATCATCTGCGACCCGCAGTGGTGGGCCGGGACGGAGTACCGGGAGCAGCTCTACCCGAACCAGCAGAAGGCGCTCGGCTACATGGACGCGGCCGGCTGCGACCAGGTGCTCGCCGGTGGGCTGCACGTCTCCGGTGCCGTGTATCTCCGGAAGCTGGGCGCCGGCGAGCTGAGCGTCGTGAACACCGGGCCCGGCAACTTCCAGTACGGCCAGGATTTCTGGCAGAACACGCAGGAGGGCGTGGTCGTCCAGCTCGTCTTCCGGGGCCGCGACCTGATCAACGTCCGGCTGTACCCGTACGTGATGATCCTCGCGGCCCGTGCTGCGCTCCTGGACCCGGAGGCGGACGGCCACTACGTCCTCGATCGGATCTGGTCGTTCTCCGAGCTCGACTACCGCACGTAGCCGACGCGATCTGCCCCATGCCGGCGCAACCGTCCGACGTCACCGCGATCGTCGACCGCCAGGTTGCGGCCGGGCACTTCGCCGGCGCCGGGCTCGCGGTGCTCCGCGGCGACGCGCCGGTGCTCGAATACTTCGCGGGCGAGGCCGGCCCCGGGCTGCCGGCCGCTAGGGACGTGCTGTGGCCCCTGGCGTCGATCACGAAGCTGTACACGGCGGCCGCGGTCATGCGCCTCGTCGAGCTCGGCGAGGTCACGGTCAACACCCCGGTGTCACACGTGCTGCCCGGGCTCCACGGCGGGGGGCGCGAGCACATCCGCGTCCGGCACCTCCTGACGCATACCTCCGGCCTGCCGTACGAATCCGCGGAGATGGACGCGCGCCTCGCGGCGCACACGCCGACCGCCGGCCTCATCGACGAGGCGCTCGAGGCAACGCTGCTGTTCAGGCCCGGGACCCGGTTCTCGTACAGCGACTACGCATATGGGCTGGCCGGGCGCGTCGTCGAGACGCTGAGCGGGCTGCCGTTTCCGGAGGCAGTCCGGCGGCTGATCCTCGAGCCGATGGCCCTCCGGAACACGTTCATGCTGCCGTCCGACGGCGGCGTCGACCGGATCGCAACCGTTCGCGGCGTGTTCAACGACGGCACCGATGGCGCGATGTACAACTCGGCGTACGGGCGGACGCTCGCGCACCCTGCGTTCTCCGCGGTGGCCACGCTGGATGACGTCGTCGCGTTCCTGCGGCACTTCGCGCCGGGTGGCCCGCGGGTGCTCTCGGAGGCAACCGTGCGGGCGATGACCACCGACCAGACCGCCGGCGTCGAGGGCACGTATCTGCTGCTCGACGGGTTCCCGGACCATGCCCGCTACCCGTGGGGCTTCGGGTTCTGCCTCCAGCGTTCCTCGAACCCGGCGGTGTTCGCCGAGCTCGCGTCGTTCGAAACGTTCGGCCATCCGGGCGCGAGCGGCTGCCAGATCATGGTCGACCCCGTCGCGAACCTGCTGGTCGCTTTGGTCAGCAACACCCACATCCTGACCGGCCGCGACAGCTGGCTGCGGCGTCAGCAGGAGATCGTGAACGCCTGCTTCACGCTCGGATGAGGCGCTCGGTCAGTCGGTGACCGGCGCCACCGCGCCGGCCGTCTCCAGCAGCTGGCGTAGCCGCGTTTCCAGCTCTGTGGTCGCGTCCTCGAGCGAGGCGCCCGCGGCTCGTGCCTCGATGTCGGCATAGGCGGCGCCGAGCTCCTCCCGGACCCGCGCGAAGGCTGCCTCGTCACGGTCCATCGGATCGATGGGGATGGTTTCCGTCACGGTGAGCCGCGCGGACAAGGCCCACAGCAGGGCCGCCCCCGCCGTCTCGCCTGCAGCCTCGAGCACGGAACCACCGATGCTCACCGACGAGAGCTGCAGCCATGGATCCTCAGCCGACTTGGCAAGTTCGAGCGCACGGCGGCAGGCCGCGGCGGCCGCCGGCCAGTCTCCAAGAATCGAACGGGCCATCGCGAGGTTGAGTCGGCAGGAAGCCTCCACGATTCGATCCCCGATGTCCGCGAACTCGATCGCCGATGCTTCGTGGAAGGCGGCGGCAGCCAGCAGGTCGCCGCGCGCCCGCGCGATCAACCCCAGCCTGTCTCTTGCTGCGGCGGCACCGTGCCGATCGCCCACCTTCGCGAGCAGCTCGACGGACTTGTGGACACCGGCTTCGGCATCGTCGAACTTCCCGGCGATGATCAGCGCGACTGCCATATTGGCGTACGCCATCCCTTCCATCCGCACGTCGCCGATCGTTCGGGCGAGCGCGATCGCCTCGGATCCCGCACGCATGGTGAGGTCGTAGTCCGGGATGGAATTGGCGACGAACGTCAGGGTCACGAGGCTGCCGAGGAGGTCCTCCGTGTCGCCGCGTGCACGGTGGATGGCCACGGCACGTTCCATCGCTGCCTTCGCGGGCAGCGGACCCGGGGTCGCAACCGCGCGAGCCCGATACAGCCGACCTCGCACGTTCGATTCCTGATCTTCCACGAGCCGCTCTGCCGCATCGACCCAGCGCATCGCCTCCCGGACGGTGCTTCGGATCGACCAGTACCGGGCGAGATCTGCAACAAGCTCCGGGAGCCGAGCCGCATCTCTGCGACCCTCCAGCCATTCGAGGGTCGCTCGGATGTTCGGCAGCTCCGCGTCCATCGTTCGCAGCATCACGGCCTGACGCCGGTCGAGCAGCTCAGGGCCGGAGCGCCTGGCCAGGACGCAGACATACTCCGCCAGCCGATCCATCGCCGCGTCGCGCTCCGACGCGCCCAGCGCATCGATTGCGAACTCGCGGACGGTCTCGAGCATGGCGAAGCGCGGCTCGTCGCCCGAATCGAGGCGTCGGATCAACGACTGGTCCAGCAGCGCTGCGATGCCGGCCTCGACATCGATGTCCGGTCCCGCGACCGCGGCTGCGCCCTCGAACCCGAAAGAGCCCGCGAACACCCCAAGCCGATGGAACAGCTCGCGATCCGCCGCGCCCAGCAGCTCGTCGCTCCAGGCGATCGTCGCCCGCAATGTCTGCTGGCGCTCGGGAAGGTCCCGCGCGCCACCGGTGAGGACCGGCAGACGTTTCTCGAGCCGATCGGCGAGCACCGCCAGCGAGAACAGGCGGAGGCGGCTCGCGGCGAGCTCGATGGCGAGCGGCAGGCCGTCGAGGCGATTGCAGATCGCCGCGACCAATGGACCGGTTTCGGGCGTGATCGCGAAGTCCGGGCGGATATCCCGCGCGCGGGCCAGGAAGAGCGCGATGGCGCCCGGGAGCTGCGCGTCGGGCGCGCTCGCGTCGCCGGCCGTCAGCGGCGGCACGCCGTGCTCGATCTCGCCCCGGATCCGAAGCGGTGCCCGCGACGTGCTCAGCACCCGGATGTCCGGTGCGGCCGCCAGCAGCTCGGCGACGACCGCCGCGGCGCCCGGGAGCAGCTGCTCCAGGTTGTCCAGCACGAGGAGCAGCTTCCGTTTGGCGAGGTGTTCGGTCAGCGTCTGGCGGACCGGCTGGTTCGGCCGCTCCGCGACGTGCAGCGCGGCTGAGATCGCATCGGGGATCGACGCGGCGTCGGTAATGGCGGCGAGA
>DATAIB010000175.1:0-5969 GCA_036262855.1 Candidatus Limnocylindrales bacterium | reverse complement strand
GGTCGGCCGAGGCGTAGATGTTCACGTAGGCGCCGTCGGGCAGGCCCGCGTCCTTGTAGATCTGTTCGATGGCAGCCGCGGATTCGGGGCACTGCGAGGCGTGCTTGAGGACGATCACGTTGCCGAGGACGAGGTTCGGCGCCGCGAAGCGAGCCACCTGGTAGTACGGGAAGTTCCAGGGCATCACGCCGAGGAGAACGCCGAGCGGGGAGCGGCGGACCACCGCGGTTCCCTCGCCGCCGATCGGCAGCGGCTGGTCGGCCGTGATCTCGGCTGCGTGGTCGGCGTAGTACTGGGTGATGTCGGCCGCGAAGTCCACCTCGCCGAGGGCGGCGGCCTTGGGCTTGCCCATCTCGCGCACGATCAGGTCCGCCAGCTCGATGCGGCGCTCGCGATGGAGCTCCGCGGCACGCGCGACGATCGCAGCGCGGTCGGCGACGGAGCGGGTCCGCCAGGATTCGTAGGCGGCCTGCGCGCTCGCGAGGGCGGCTTCGACCTGGGCGTCCGTGGCGGTCTCGTACCGCGCGACGGTCTCGCCGGTGGCGGGGTTGGTGACGGCGTAGGTGCTCATCTGTGTTTCCTCGTCCCTCATCGCGACCTGATGCGCGGATGGTATTCGGGGCGAGGGCCGGTCCGCGTCGGGACCTACAGCGTGATGATCCCCGTCACGTTCACCAGGATCTCGAGGACCGCGAGGATCGCGACCATCAGTCCGGCGGTGAGCGCGATTCGCTTCACATCGCGGGCAACGTATGCGTACTCGTGCGCCATGCGGACGGCGAGCGGCGCGTTCACGTCGCCGCGCGGACCGGCATCGGCTGCGTCCTGGGCACGGGCCTTGCGGCGCAGCTCCTCGGTGAGGGCCGCCTTCTCCTGCGCGCGGAGCTGCGCCTCGAATGCGGCGGCGCGTTGCTCCTCGGCATCGGTGAGGTTCGAGGCGCTGCCGCGCATCGGCGCGTCATCGGGCAGGTCGACCGGCAGCGGCTCGTCGGCGATGGTCGCCGGTCGAGCGGCCGGGCGGGTCGTGGCCGCGGACGAGCCGGGCGAGGCCGCGGGGCGGCTCGGCGTGGCCGAACGCGGGCCGGGGCGGAGGGCAGCCGGCTTGTGCTGGAACTTCGTGCGCTTGGCCATGGCGGCGCGAAGGATACCACCGGGTTCGGGAGTCCCCGGAAGCCGCCGGTGAGCGGCGGCCAATCGGCGACCGCTAGACTCGATTGACCCGCCCCGGTCCGTGCAGGAGGACGTCCGATCGATCTCCAGGCGCTCGTCTCGGCGAACCTCGCCCCGATCGTCATCGGGCTTGGCGTGGCGATCCTCGTGCTGCTGCTGGCCATCCTCGTGCTGCTTCGGCGCACGTCGCGGCTCGGCCGCAGGCTCGCGAGCCTGACCCAGGGCAGCGACGCGCAGTCGCTCGAGGCCGTGCTCGGCAGCCACCTCGACCGCGTCCGCCAGGTCGTGGCGGACATCGGCCGCGTCGAGGCGCGGACGGCGATCGTCGAGCGGGACCTCAAGGGAACGTTCGGGCGCGTGGGCCTCGTGCGCTTCAACCCGTTCGAGGACACGGGCGGAAACCAGAGCTTTGCCCTTGCGCTGATCGACGGGCAGGGCGACGGGTTCGTCGTCTCGAGCCTGCATGCACGGGCGGGGACGCGCGTGTACGCGAAGGCGATCACGAGGGGGGCATCCGAGACCGCACTCTCGAGCGAGGAGTCCGAGGCACTCCGGCTGGCCCTGGCCAAGCCGGTCCCGGGGTCCGCCGCCTGACGATGGACATGGGCGTCGGGGTCGTGTCAGGAGAGCTGTCACGACCGACCCCCATCGTTGCGTCATGCCCCCACGACAACCGGGTCCGGAACCGATGATCCGGACGAATCGCCGCCGCATCAAGCCGCTCCAGCAGATCCCCGTCTGGCACGGGTTCGAGACGGCGCCGGCTGCCGACCCGGCAACCGACGGCGCGACCTCGCCGATCCCGAGCGGCGTGGAGGCGCTGCTCGATGGGCTCAACATGGAGCAGCGCCGGGCGGTGACGCACGGAGACGGGCCGCTCCTCGTGGTCGCGGGCGCGGGAACGGGCAAGACGCAGGTCATCACGCGGCGGATCGCATGGCTGATCGCCACGCGGCGGGCCAAGCCGTCGGAGATCCTCGCGCTGACGTTCACGGACAAGGCCGCGGAGGAGATGCAGCTCCGCGTGGACCAGCTCGTGCCATACGGCTACGCGGACACCGCGATCTCCACGTTCCACGCCTTCGGCGACCGACTGATCCGCGAGTTCGCGTTCGAGCTCGGGCTCGCGCCGGACGTGCGCGTCCTGGCGCGCGCGGAAGTCGTCGTCTTCCTGCGGGAGCGGCTGTTCGAGCTGGGGCTGGATGCGTACCTGCCCCTCGGAGATCCCACGAAGTTCCTTGGCGCCCTCGCCCAGCTCTTCGCGCGGTGCCGCGACGAGGACGTCTCGCCGGAGGCGTACGCGGCGCACGCGGGGCGCCTCGCTGCCGAAGCCGTGCGGCTCGCCGAGGCGAAGGGGGCCGAAGCGGATCCGGACGCCGTTGCTGCCGCCCGGGAGGTCGCGGAACGTCAGGGAGAGCTGGCCGGCGCCTACGCGCGGTACACCGCGCTCCTGCGCGAGCACGGCGCGATCGACTTCGGCGATCAGGTTTCCCTCGCCCTGCAGCTCGTTCGCCAGTCCGCGGCGGCCCGGGAGATGCTCCAGTCCCGCTACCGCTACATCCTGGTCGATGAGTTCCAGGACACGAACCGTGCTCAAGCGGAGCTCGTGGCACTCCTCGCCGAACGGCACCGCAACGTGACGGTGGTCGGCGACGACGATCAGTCGATCTATCGGTTCCGCGGCGCGGCGATCAGCAACATCCTCGAGTTCCGGGAGCGCTACCGCGGCGCCCGGACGGTGGTGCTGCGCCGGAACTATCGCTCGCTCGCGCCGATCCTCGACAGCGCGCACCGGCTCGTCCGCTTCAACGACCCGGACCGCCTGGAGGTCAAGGTCGGCATCTCGAAGCGGCTGACCCCGGAGCGGATCGCACGCGATGCCAAGCCGGTCCGGCACCACGCGTTCCCGACCGTCGGCGAGGAGGCTGACTGGATCGCAGCGGAGATTCGCAGGCGCGTGGACGAGGGCGCACCCACGCGTGACCACGCGGTGCTGGTCCGCGCCAACGCCGATGCCGACGCGATCCTGCGCGCGCTCAACCTCGCGGGCCTGCCGTGGCGGTTCTCGGGCACCTCCGGGCTCTACGCGAGACCCGAGATCCGCATCCTGCTGGCGCTCCTGCGCCTCGTCGCCGATCCGTCATCCAGCGTGGATCTGTTCGCGATCGCCGCTTCCGCGCGCTACCCGATTCCCGCCGGCGACCTCGCCGAGGTGGCGGGATCCGCCCGCCGCCGGCACCGCTCGCTGTTCGAGATCCTCGAAGAGCTCGAGGACGAGCCCGGGATCCTGCGACTCACGCCCGCCGGCCGCGCCGCGCTGGCGAGCCTCACCGCCGATGTGCGCCGCTACCGCGACCTCGGCCAGCGCCGCCCCGCAGGCGAGGTGCTCTACGCATTCCTGCGCGACACGGGCTGGCTCGCCGAGCTTGCGGCCGGCTCGAGCGTCGCGGCCGAGGAGCAGCTGGCGAACATCGGGCGCTTCTTCGACATCATCCGCATCCAGTCGGCGTTGCTCGCTGACGATCGCGCGGTGTTCCTCGCCCGTCATCTGACAACCCTGATCGAAGCCGGCGACGATCCCGCGACGGCGGATCCGGACCCGGACGTCGATGCGGTCCACGTGATGACGGTCCACAAGGCGAAGGGGCTGGAGTTCCCGGTCGTGTTCCTGCCCGGGCTCGTCGCCGATCGGTTCCCGGCGCGCGCCCGCCGTGAGCCGCTGGCGCTGCCCGTGGAGCTCGTCGATGAGGTCCTCCCCGAGGGCGACGGCCACCTCCAGGAGGAGCGTCGGCTCTTCTACGTCGCCATGACACGCGCCCGGGACGAGCTGATCCTCAGCCATGCGACCGAATCGGGGAGCGGGCGAGCCCGGCGCGTCTCGCCGTTCGTCGTCGAAGCGCTTGATCTGCCGTCAGCCGGCTTCTCCACCGCTGCCTTCCCGTCGTCGACACATTCGACCGGCCCGCTCACGCGGATCGCGGCGGCAGAGCCGAAGCCCGAGGTGCCGGAGGCGGATCGCGTGCCCGTCGTCGGCCCGCTCACGCTGAGCCACTCCGCGATCGACGCCTACCTCACCTGCCCGCTGCGCTACAAGTTCTCGCAGGTCGTCCGCGTCCCCACCGCGCCGCACCACTCGATGATCTACGGCGCGGCGCTCCACCAGGCGGTGCAGGAGTTCCATCGCTCGCAGGCACGCGGCCGGCCGCTCACGGAGCCGGAGCTGCTTGCCGCCTTCGACAGCGCGTGGTCGAACGAAGGCTTCGTGTCGCGCGAGCACGAGATGGCGCGGCTCGAGGCAGGGCGCGACGCGCTCCGCCGGTTCCGCGCGTCGCAGCTCGAGCCCGGCTCGGTCGTCCCGGCCTGGGTAGAGCGCGAGTTCAGCTTCGCGCTCGGCGGGGACCGCATCCGGGGCCGCTTCGACCGCGTCGACATCGTGCCCGTCGCGGCGCCATCCGCTTCGATCACGGGAGCGAGCGCGCCGCTGGTTCCCACGGTGCTGCGCGCGGACGTCGTCGAGCCGATGCTCGAGCTCATGGGTCCGGAGGAAGTGACCATCACGGACTACAAGTCGAGCGACGTCCGCGACCCGGCCACGGCCAAGCAGCGCGCGCGGGACTCGCTGCAGCTCCAGATCTATGCGATGGCCTACGAGGCGATGTCGGGTCGCATTCCGGACGCGGTGCAGCTGCACTTCCTCGATTCCGGGCTCGTGGGGCGCGCGGAGGTCGAGCCGGCCCGCCTCGAGAAGGCGCGCACGAAGATCGCGACCGCAGCATCCGGCATCCGGGCACGTAACTACGAGCCCACGCCCTCCGTGCTTGCGTGCACCTATTGCCCGTTCCGAGACATCTGCCCGTCGAGCGTCGCTCGGTGATCGAGGTCGCGGCGATCACGTTCGACTTCGGGAACACCCTCGCTCGCGTGGACCGCGCCGGGTCGCGCCAGGTGATCGCCGCGACGGCGTTGGAGCTCATGGACGCGGGCATCGTCGCGGATCGCGCGGCGTTCCTCGCCGCGTGGTCGGAGGAGCGGGATCGCCAGTTTCGCGAGGAGGTCCCGCTGCTCCGCGAGGTCGATGTCGAGCAGCGGGCGGTCCGCGTCCTCGCGCGCCTCCGCGGGATGGCCGTGCCTCGAGAAGCGGAGCGCTGGGACGACGCGGCCGCCGCGCCCTTTGCCACGGCGGACGAGGTCGCCCTCGTCGTCGACGCCTACAGCCGTGCATTCATCGCGAACGTGTCCCCGGTCGACGACGCCTTCTCGACGCTCCAACGGCTCTCGGCGGATGGCTACCGGCTCGGGATCCTGTCGAACTGGCCACTTGCCCTCACGATCGACCAGTTCGCGGAAGCCCAGGGTTGGTTGCCGTTTCTCGACGCGATCGTCGTGTCGCAGCGCGTCGGCACGATCAAGCCGCACCCGACCATCTTCCGTGCAGCCGAGGCAGCACTCGGGATGGGGCAGCGGCCCGAAGACATCCTCCACGTCGGCGACGACTGGGCGGCCGATGTCGTCGGCGCTCGGGGCGCCGGCTGGCGTGTTGCGTACCTGCGGGGCCGCCAGGACGACACGCCACTGCCCACATCCGCGCGGGGCGACTCGAGTGGCGGCGAGCAGGTCACGACAGCTGATGTGGAGATCGATGAGCTGTCGGAGCTGGCGCCGCACCTTCGGCTTGCGGCGTCGCCGGCCGGGTCTGCGCGCGCCTGATGGACAGCCGCGACCGCCGTCGGGCGCTGCTGCTGTTCGGCCTCGCCGTCCTTGCCTGGGCGGCGGTCGGGGTGGTCCTCGTCTCGGTCGAT
>DATAIB010000174.1:0-2185 GCA_036262855.1 Candidatus Limnocylindrales bacterium | reverse complement strand
GCGGTCGCGGCGAGCGCGCCGACTGGCCTCCCTGGCAGGCTCCGCGGTCCGATCGCTGCCTGCCGGGCCGCTTGGCGGGCTGGCCGTCCTGCTGTTCCTGGCCTCGAATCCGAACACGATCGGGCCGCTCGGACTGCTGCTGCCGGTCGGCTCGCTCGGCGCGTACGTCGTGGTCGCCGGCCTCCTCACGGGTGTCGGATTCGCCGCCATCCGGTTGGATCGCGGACGCGCATCGTCAACCCACCCGCACGTTCGCCGCGTCGCCGCGAGTGCGCTATCGGCGGCCGTCGTCGTCGGGGCCCTGCTCGCAGGTGGCGTCGTGCTGGACCCCGGGGCCGCCGCTCCGGCGCTCGCCGCCGAGCCGTTGCTCGACGGCGTCGTTCGGCCGGCGCCGCTCGACGATCCCGGAGCACCCGGCCCGTATGCCGTCCGGTCGTTCTCCTACGGCAGCGGCACGGACCGCCTCCGCCCGGCCTTCGGTGCCGGCGCCGCGATCGTGACGCGCACCGTCGACGCGACGCCGGTGCTGCAGGAGCTGGGCTGGGGATCCGACGCCGCCCGCGAATGGTTCTGGGGCTTCGGGCGGGATGCGCTGCCGCTCAACGGGCTGGCCTGGCTGCCGGTCGGTGACGGGCCGTTTCCGCTCGTGCTGATGGTCCACGGCAATCACGCGATGGGCGACTTCAGCGAGCCCGGCTACGCCTACCTCGGCGAGCATCTTGCGAGCCGAGGCTTCATCGCCGTCTCGATCGACGAGGACTTCCTGAACGGCTCGTGGGCCGGGGACTGGGGCGGCTCCGAGCAGCTCGCCCGGGCGTGGCTGCTCCTGCTCCACGCCGACCTGTGGCGGTCATGGGCCGCGGACCCGGCGAGCCCCCTGCACGGCATCGTCGACGCAGACCGGATCGCGCTGATCGGCCATTCCCGCGGCGGCGAGGCGGCCAGCATCGCGGCCGTCCTCGCGGGCACCCGATCGCCCGCCGCGGCAGGGCTGGAGCCATGGCCGACCGGGCTGCATATCGGTGCGGTCGTGGCGATCGCCCCGAGCGACGGCCAGTACCAGGGTGGGCGCGTGCTCCTTCGGGACACGGACTACCTGACGCTGCAGGGCGGCCACGACGGCGACGCCACGAGCTGGATGGGCATCCGCCAATACGCCCGAACGGTCGTCGACGCCGGTGGCTTCCGCGCGGCCCTGTGGAGCTATCGATCGAACCATGGCCAGTTCAACAGCGCCTGGGGCCGCAGCGACCAGGGCTTGCTCGGCGGCGCCCTCCTGGACCTCGGACCGCTCGCGGGCGAGGAGGGCCAGCAGGACGTGGCGCGGACCGCGATCGGCGCATTCCTCGAGGCGAGCCTCCATGGCCGGTCGGGCTACCGCGACCTGTTCCGGCGCCCGATGGTCGGTCGCGAGTGGCTGCCCGAGGACGACATCTACCTCGTCCGATCGAGCGACGACACGCTGGTGCCGTTGACGACGAGCGGCGCCTCGCGCGGTGTCGGGGATGTCGTCGTGACGACCAGTGGCTTCGACACGACGCGCTCGCGGCTGGTCCCACTGCGCTCGCTCCTCCCGGACCAGCTCACGACGGGCACGGAGCTCCGCTGGTCGACGGGGCAGGGGACGGCGAGCTGGGAGGCCAGGGGCATCGCCTCGATCGACGGTGCCGGGCAGGCAACGGCGCTGACCTTTGCGCTCGCCAACGGGACGCCGATCGGGGGCGGCGCCGGCCGGCTAGACCCGCTCGTGGAAGTCTCGACGACCGATGGGGTCACGGTCCGGGTGCCACTGTCGCACTGGGGCGCGCTCCCGCCGCCGCTCGAGGTCAACCTCGTGAAGAGCGAGCTGCTGGCGCACCTGTCATCGATGGATCTCGCGCTCGATGCCCCGCCGGAGATCGTGCTCCAGACGTACGAGCTCCGGCTGGACGAGCTCGCCGCGGCGGACCCGGCGTTCCGCCCGGAGCACGTGGACGCGCTCCGCCTGATCGTCGATCGCGCCGAAGCCGGAGCGCTGTGGGTCACCGAGGTGGGACTCACCCGCGCCTGACGCGCGCCGTGCATCCAGACGGCGTGTCCGGGCGCCCGTGCCACTTGCCTCCCGCGGGCAACCTGCTCGTCGGCCACGGGTGGAGGACAATTTGCTCGTGGGCGATGACACGAGGGTCGCGGCGCAGCGGCGCGG
>DATAIB010000173.1:0-4765 GCA_036262855.1 Candidatus Limnocylindrales bacterium | reverse complement strand
TCGCAGCACCACGACCAGCGTCGCGGACCCACGATGGTGCTGCTGGCGGGCGTCGGTGCCGTGATCGTCCTCGTCGTCCGCGCGGTTGGAGCCGGCTGATGCTCGGTCCGATCATGCAGCTCCTGGTTCCGGTGCAGGACGTCGAGCTCGCCACGGCCTTCTACCGCGACGTGCTCGAGGTCCCGTTCCTGTTCGCCTATCCGGGCAACGCGTTCTTCGACGCCCACGGCGTCCGGCTGTATCTCGCGAAGCCCACGCAGCCCGGCTACACCGGCCCGATCACCATCTACTTCCGCGTCGACGACGTCGGGGCAACGTTCGACCGGTTCGTCGAGCGGGGCGCAGCGGTTCGCGAGGCACCGAGCATCGCGCATCGCGACGCGTCGTACGACCTGTGGCTGGCGTTCGTGACGGATCTCGACGGCAACAACATCGGGCTCATGCGCGAGGCGCCGAAGGGGCTCGAGCGCGGCTGAAGATCCACGCGGCCGGCTGAGACGGCCGGCTGAGACGGCGGCGCTTGCCCCGCCCTAGGTCGTGCCCGTCTGCTCCCGGCCCTTCGAGCTCGGTCCATGCTCGGCCATCGCTTCCTTTGCCGCCTCGTCGGGCTCCTGGACGGCTGCCGGATCGATCGGGACCGGGGTTTCCCGGTCCTGGAGCCGCTCGAGCACCACGGTGATGCCCGCGACGACCGGGACCGCGACCACGGCGCCGAGGATGCCGCCCGCCGTCCCGCCGACGAGCAGGCTGAGCAGGACGAGGAACGGCGACAGGCCAACGCTGTTGCGCATCACGATCGGCACGAGGACGTTGCCTTCGATGATCTGCAGGAGCAGGTAGATGCCCATCGTGATGAGCGCGGTCTCCGTCGAGATCGACGTCGCGACGAGGACAGCCGGGATGGCACCCAGCAGCGGTCCAACGATCGGGATGACCTCCATGATCGCCGCGATGAGGGCAAGGAGCAGTGCCGCCGGCAGGCCAATGACGCTGTACGCGATGCCCGTCGCGACACCGATCGTTGCCATGAGGGTCAGCTGACCTCGCACCCACAGGCCGAGCCGCGACTCGACTTCGTTCCACGCATCGCGGATGCCGCCGCGCCGATCGGCGGGCGCGAACGCGAGCGCGTATCGCTGCAGGCGCGGCCGCTCGGTCAGCCAGAAGAAGACGAGCGCCAGGAGCGTGACGACAGCCGCCGCGGCCTGGAAGACCACCAGGGACACGCCGATGATGCTCTGGGGATCTGGCGGCGGCCCCGGCTTGAACGGCGCCTCGACCGCGTCGAGCAGGGAGGACAGGCCCTGCGACAGTGCCTCGGGCTGGAGTGAGTTCGTCCACGTCCGAACCTGCTGCAGGAACGCCGGCAGGCTCGCGAGCGCCTTCGAGAGCTGGACCAGCGCCGTCGGCACGACGAACACGGAGATCGCGATGACGAGCGCGAGGAACGCTGCGTAGACCACGAGGATGGCGAGTCCGCGCCCGATCGGGATACGGCTCCGGATCGCCCCGACAACCGGTTCCAGTGCAGCGCCGAGGAGCACCGCGATGAAGACGAGGAGCACCACGTCGCGCGTGCTGATGACCAGCGCGGAGAGGATGAGGACGAACAGGACGCCGATCGCCAGCCCGATCCCGCGGGCAACCCACTTCGCTGCTTCGGCGCGCATCCGACCCTCCATCGGGACCGGCGCGCATGCGCACGCCGCGACCCGGGCCGATGTTCAAGCCACGGCGGTGCACGCGAGCGCGGATGGCGTCGGGAACGCGTTGCAGTTGCGTCGCGGATGGCGGTTCGGCGGGCAGCCGGTGCCGCGTGCTCGGTGCCCGGCCTCAGTGCGGCCGTCGACCGCCCTGCCGCACGTCGGCGAGCCGTCGGGCGAGGAAGTTCCGCTCGACGTCGTTGGACGTCAGCTCGATCGCGCGCTGGTAGGCGGCGCCCGCCTCTGTGAACCGCCCGAGCCGGCGAAGCAGATCCGCCCGCGCCGCGTGGAGGTACGGGTAGTCGGTCAGCCGATCGTCGGCGGCGAGCGGCTCCAGCAGCGCGAGCCCCGCGGCCGGGCCGTCGGCCATCGCAACCGCGACGGCGCGGTTCAGCTCCACGACCGGCGACGAATCCAGCTCGACGAGCCGTCCGTATAGGAGCGCGATCTGGGCCCAGTCCGTGTCGGCAGCGCGAGCGGCGCCGTCGTGGAGCGCGGCAATCGCCGCCTGGAGCAGGTACGGACCTGCGCGTCCCGGCCGAATGGCAGCGTCGAGGACGGCCCGACCCTCCTCGATCTCGGCTCGATCCCAGCGCGAGCGGTCCTGGTCCTCGAGGAGCACGAGCTCGCCCTCCGGCGACGTTCGAGCCTCACGCCGGGCGTCCTGCAGGAGCAGCAGCGCGAGCAGGCCGCGTGCCTCGGGCTCATCGGGCATCAGGCTCGCAAGCACGCGCGCCAACCGGATCGCCTCCGTCGTCAGCTCGCGACGCACCAGCGAGTCGCCCGAGGTCGCCGCGTACCCCTCGTTGAAGATCAGGTACAGGACGCGGAGCACGGCCTCCAGGCGCTCCGGCAGGAGCTCCGGCGGCGGCACGCGGTACGGGATCCCGGCATCGCGGATCTTCTTCTTGGCCCGGACGAGGCGCTGCTGAAGCGTCGTCTCGGGGATCAGGAAGGCGCGCGCGATCTCGCCGGTCTGGAGCCCGCCGAGCGTGCGCAGCGTCAGCGCGATCCGCGCCTCCGGTGCGAGGGCGGGGTGACAGCACGTGAAGATCAGCCGAAGCCGGTCATCGATCGCGGCCGTGTCCGCCACCTCCTCCCCCTCCCCTGCTGCGAGCTCCTCGTCGATGAGCGCCTGTCGACCGAGTTCCTCGGTCTTCTCGGCGAGTCGCTTCGATCGCCGAACGCGGTCGATTGCCGCGTTCCTGGCTGTCGTGGTGATCCACGCCCCGGGGTTGGCCGGCACGCCGGCCGCGGGCCAGGTTTCCAGCGCCTTCGCGAAGGCCTCCTGCACCGCCTCCTCAGCCGCGTCGAAGTCGCGGAGGACGCGGATCAGCGTCGCGACGACCCGGCCGGACTCCTCGCGGAAGACCCGGTCGACGGCCTCGCGTGCCGGGTCGGACGCGGCTCGGGTGGGCGGAGCGGCGCCGGGCGCAGCGGCGTCCTGCCGCTCAGCCAGGCGTCTGTCCAGCGGCGAAGTCGACGATCGGGCGCACCTCGACCGAGCCCCAGCGCGCGCCCGGGCACGCCGCCGCGATCTCGAGCGCCTCGTCGAGATCCTTCGCCTCGACCTGGTAGTAGCCGCCCAGGGCTTCCTTCGTCTCGGCAAACGGCCCGTCGGTCATGACGGTCCTGCCATCCCGGATCCGAACCGTCGTGGCGCTGCTCGTCGGCCACAGGGCGTCGCCGGCGACGAACGCGCCGCGATCCCGGAGCATCTTCGTGTAGGCGTCGTACTCGACCATCACGCCACCGACGCGCTCGGGATCGGGCGGCGCGGAACCCTCTTCGCTGTAGATGAGGATGAGGTACTGCATGTGCGTGGTGCCTCCGGCTTCGGGCGGTCCGTCGTGCCGCCGTCGAGGAGTCGACGAACAGGGAGGTCCGGAATCGACAGCACGCTAGCATCCGGGCATGCCGAAGGAACAGGAAGTCCTCCGGATCGGCGACCGCGAGGTCACCGTGACGAACCCGAACAAGGTCTACTTCGAGGCCATCGGGGCGACGAAGCTCGATCTCGTCCGCTATTACCTCGCCGTTGCCCCGGGCGCGCTCGCGGGCGCGGGCGGGCGGCCGATGGCCCTCAAGCGGTTCGTGAACGGCGCGGCCGGCGAGGCCTTCTTCCAGAAGCGCGCGCCGGACAACCGACCCGAGTGGCTGCGGACGGTGACGCTGTCCTTCCCCTCCGGCCGAACCGCGGACGAGATCGTCATCGACGACGCGGCGGGCCTTGCCTGGATCGTGAACCTCGGCTGCATCGACCTCAACCCGCACCCGGTCCGGGCGGACGATCTCGACCACCCGGATGAGCTGCGCGTCGACCTTGATCCGGTCCCCGGCGTCGGCTGGTCGCAGATCCGCGATGTCGCCATGGTCACGAAGGAATCGCTCGAGGCGCTGGGGCTGACGGGCTTCCCGAAGACATCCGGCTCACGCGGGATCCACATCAACGTCCGCATCGAGCGCAAGTGGACCTACCCGGAGGTGCGGCGGGCAGCCCTCGCGATCGCCCGCGACGTGGAGCGGCGGGCGCCGTCGATCGCCACGTCGAAATGGTGGAAGGAGGAACGCCACGGGGTCTTCCTCGACTACAACCAGAACGCGAAGGACCGGACGGTGGCCTCCGCGTACTCCGTGCGGCCGCTGCCGGACGCGCGCGTCTCGACGCCGCTCTCGTGGGACGAGCTGCCGACCGCGGAGGCCGAGGCGTTCACGATCCACACGGTGCCGGCGCGGTTCGCGTCGATCGGGGACCCGGGCGCCGGGATCGACCAGGCCGTAGGCTCGCTGGACGCCGTGCTGGCGCTGTCCGCGGAGCACGAGCGCGCCGGGGAGGGCGATGCGCCGTGGCCCCCGAACTACCGCAAGCAGGAGGGCGAGCCGCCGCGCGTCCAGCCGTCGAAGCAGCGCCGTGCGACCGCGGACTACGACACGCCGGAGGCTGAAGCGGAGCGCGAGAAGAACCGCGCGGCGATGGAGCGCCGGTTCAACGCCGAGCTGGAGCGCAGAGCCGCCGCGAAGGCCGCCGGCGAGGAGCCGCCGGCCACCAAGCCGACGCCCAC
>DATAIB010000172.1:0-7516 GCA_036262855.1 Candidatus Limnocylindrales bacterium | reverse complement strand
GCAGCGCTGGCTGAACAGCGCATACGCCTCGATCCCAAGCCGCTCCACGACCTCGTTCTTGAGCAGCCGATGGACGACGACGACGTCGGACCCGAGCAGCTCCTGCCGGCCGGCGACCTTCTGCCGGATCGCAAGGCCATGATGGACGACGAACTTCAGGTTGAGGTCCGGGATGCGGACACACGCGTTGCACGGGCACGAGGTCGCCTGACGAACATCTCGGCGGCGACGGCGAAAGCCGAAGTAGCACCGCTCGATCGTGTCCAGCAGCATCGACCCGTCGACCCGTTCCGTGGCCATGAACGTGAATGCCGCGTCGCCCTCGAGCTTTGCCAGCCTGAAGCTGGGCCGCAACGCCGTCACCACCGCGCCCATGAGGTCCGCGAGGATGTCCTGGGCGTGATCCAGCTCGACGTCGGCGAGGTACCCCGTGTAGCCCGAGATGTCGGCGATCAGAAAACAGGTCGGCTCGGCGGTCGAGAGCATCATCCGAAGCCGAGCATGCCGCGCAGGTCGATGCGGCCGTCGTGGGTGTAGACGTTGAAGCCGTCGCCGCGCAGGAAGCCGACGAGCGTCACGCCGAGCCGGTCCGCCAACCGAACGGCGAGGTCCGAGGGGGCGGACACGGCGCAGATGATCGGGATGCCCGCGACCGCGGCCTTCTGCACGATCTCGAACGAGACGCGGCCTGACACCATCAGCATGCGGTCCCACAGCGGGAGCTCGCGAGCGCGCACCCGCGAGCCGATCAGCTTGTCGAGCGCGTTGTGCCGACCCACGTCCTCGCGAACGGCGACCAGCGTCCCGTCCGTGTTGAACAGGCCGGCAGCGTGGAGCCCGCCGGTCCGCTCGAATGCTGCCTGCGCCGCGCGGAGCTCACCCGGCAGCGAAAGGATCACGGAGCGCGACACGACCGGCAGCCCGCGCGGCAGCGGCTCGCAGCGAATGGCCACGTCGTCGATCGAGGCCTTGCCGCAGATCCCACACGACGCGGTGGCCACGAAGTTGCGCTTCGCGACAATCGATGGGTCGAAGCGGCGCGAGAGCCGGACCAGCACGGAGTCGTCGGGCTCGGCCATCACGCCGGGGTCTCCGTACGAGACGCCGACGACCGATGTGCCCGCCAACAGGCCCTCGGACGTCAGGAACCCGAGTGCCAGCTCCTCCTCGTGGCCCGGGGTGCGCATCGTGACCGCCACCTGGACGGGCTCCTGGCGCGGTCCCGCGGCGCGGATCTCCAGCGGCTCCTCGCCGACGACGAGGTCATCGCGGATCTCCAGCTCCGAGCCGCGCACCGAGATGATCTTCGTGCTGGTGACGTGGCGCGTCGGAAGGCCGGGATCGAGCTCGGGCGCGGAGGACATGGGCGCTGCCGGCGGGGCGCGGGTCGAGGGTCAGGCGCCCGCGGGATGCGGGTGCGCGTGGTCTCGTCGCATCTCGTCGCGCCGCCGCTCGTCGCGGATGCGCCAGCGCTCGCGGTCGGCGTCCGAGTAGGCCCGGGCAGGCGGTTTGCGGTCCGGGCCCTCCTCGACGTCGCCGCCGACGGCCACGATCAGGCGCTGCGACACCAGCGCGATCTCTGCGATCGCGGCCTCGAACGCCTCGGCGTTGCGCTGCGATGGCTTCTGAAAGCCCGTGACCTTGCGCACGAACTGGCGCGCGGCTGCCTCGACCTCGCCCGTGGTTGCCGGATCGTCCTCGTGTCGGAGGTTTCGAATGCTTCTGCACATGCACGGAGCGTACCGCGCGCCTTCACGACCGGCGCCGGCGAGCACCACGGGGGCGCCGCCCGGGGCTCCAACTGCAATGCGCCTGTTATTCGCCCGTGGACCCGGTGGCTCATCATGGTGCGTCGAGACGGGGACTCGAGGAGGCGCCACAGGTTGGATCCGGTCACAACTGCACTGCAGCTGGGCTTCTACGTGCTGTTCGGCGTCAGCGTCTGGCAGTACATCCAACGGCGCGGGCCGCTCGAGCTGTCGGTCATGGCCATCTTCGGCACGATCGCGGCGTGGTTCATCCTGACGTTCGTCAACGCCCTGCTCCCGTCGCTCACGCCGGTCGTTCGGCCCGTCCTGATCGCGATCCTCTACACGCAGCCGTATCTCGTGGTGCGCCTGATCGGGCAGCTCCGACCCGTCTCTCGGCTGCGCCTGCGAATCGTGGCGCTCGCATCGTTTGCCGCCTGGATGTCGATCGTGGTGCTGCCCGCGGCGATGCCAGCTGCGCGCGACATCGGAATTGCGATTGCCGTCACGATCTTCGCCGGCGTCGAGCTCGCTGCCGCGGCCTGGTTCGCCGGTCACAGCCGGCATCGGTTCGGCATCGCCCGCGTCCGGCTGGCAGCGGCCGCCGTGGCGACCGCCCTGTTCGCGGTCGCGTTGTTCCTGGCAGGGATCATCTCGATGGGCCGTGCCCCCGGCTCCGTACCCGCGGATTCCGCCGCCGCGACGAGGGCCATCATGCTGCTGGCCGCGCTCGCATTCCTGACTGCGTTCGTCCCGCCGCGCTGGCTGCGGCGCTACATCAACCGTGCCGCGTCGTATCACCTGGTGCGCCGCCTCGTGGCACCCGCGCTGGACTCGACCGCCGGCTCGCTGTGGGGCGACCTCGCTTCGACCGCTCGCGAGATCCTCGGTGCGTCGCGAGTGACGATCCTTCCCGCCTCCGCTCCGGACGCTGCCGCGGCGGCGGCGGCCGCCGCAGCACACCCGGACGTGGAGCCCTTCGACCCGGCGATGGCGCCGCTCGCGGTCGTCGGCGATCCAGCCGCGGCCGGCTCCGGCGCGGACGACGGGCTCGCCTCCACCGTCGAGCTCGCGATCCGGCCCGACAGCGAGCGCAGTGAGCGGTTGATCGCCACCATCGAGGGCCGGCAGCTCTTCGCCGAGGATGATGTCGCCCTGCTGAGCGATCTTGCGGCACTGACCGCCCACGCGATCGATCGCGAGGAGATGCTCATCGGGCTCGGGCAGGCGCGTCGGGAGGCCGACGAGTCGAAGACGATCCGGGCGAGCGAGGCCCGCTTCCGCGCGCTGCTCGATGCCGACCCGAACGCCATCCTCGCCCTCGACGAGGAAGGTCGGGTCACGTGGGCGACGCGCCAGGCAGGCGCCCTGTTTGCCTGCGATGTCGACCGCCTCATCGGGACGCCCCTGAGCGATCTCGTGGCGCTGCACAAGGACGAGTCCACGATGCCCGTGGGCGAGCGGCCCACCAGATCGGATACGACGGGCCGCCGTGTCGACGGCACGCACTTCCCGGCCGAGATCGCGCGGTCGTCGTTCGAGCTCGACGGCCGGCCCTTCCAGGTCGCGGTCATCTCGGACGTCGCATGGCGCCACGAGGCCGCGCAGATGCGAGACCGATTCATCGGCGTTCTGTCGCACGAGCTGCGGACGCCGGTCACCTCGATCTATGGCGGCAGCCAGCTGCTGCTGGGCCGCGGCGACCGGCTCGATGCGGAGACGCGAACGGAGCTGCTCACGAACGTTGCCGCAGAGGCCGAGCGCCTCCAGCGGATGATCGAGAACCTCGTCGCGCTGGCGCGAATCGAGCGCGGCGGGGAGTTCGGCGGCGCGCGCCCGGTGCTCGTCGACCGGATGATCAATCAGCTCGTCGAGCGCGAGCGCGGCCTCTGGCCGGACGTCACGATCGAGATCAAGCCCGGCCGGCCCGTGCAGATGGTCGCGGCGGACGAGGAATACCTGGCCCAGATCATGCGCAACCTGCTCTCGAACGCTGCCAAGTACAGCGGTGCGGGCTCCCGGGTCCAGGTGAGCGTCGAGGACGGCGAGGGCGAGGTCATCGTCCGCGTGCAGGACGACGGCCCTGGCCTCGGCGAGGAGGAGGCCGAGCGGCTCTTCGCCCTGTACTACCGCTCTGCGCGACAGGCCGCGGCAGCACCGGGGGCGGGCATCGGGCTGTTCGTGTGCAAGGAGCTGGTCGACGCCATGGGCGGGCGCATCTGGGCGAAGGACCTGCCGACCGGCGGCGCCGAGTTCGGGTTCACGATCCCGGCATACGACGAGGAAGCCGACTTCGACGGCGACACCGATGACGTCCACAGCGACGGGATGCTCACGGCGCCCGCGCCGCCACTCGCTGTCGCGGCCGTTGCCGATCCGGTCGCCGCGGCAGCGCCCACCCTGCCCGGAGGCACCGAGCCGGCAACCGCCTAGGACCCGTCGAGCGGCGCGAAGCGCGCGGTGAAGTGGCGCAGCGCCGGCGGCTGCTCGACGATCCGGACGCCGCGCAGGTCCTCCGCCTTCGAAGCGACGTGGCGGACGACCTCGATCACGTAATCGACGTGGCTCTGCGTGTACGTCCGCCGCGGGATCGCGAGCCGCACCAGCTCCATCGCGGCGGGCGCCTCGGAGCCGTCCGGATGCCGCCCGAACATCACCGACCCGATCTCGCAGCCGCGGATGCCGCCCTCGCGATACAGCGCGATCGCCAGCGCCTGGCCCGGGTACGCAAGGGGCGGGACGTGCGGCAGCAGGCGCCGCGCGTCGAGATAGACCGCGTGCCCGCCGAACGGCTTCACGAGCGGCACGCCGGCCGCGTCGAGCGCCTCCCCGAGGTATGCCGTCGAACGGACGCGATAGCGCAGGTAGTCCTCGTCGACGACCTCGCGTAGGCCCTGCGCGATCGCCTCGAGGTCCCGGCCCGCCAGGCCGCCGTAGGTAGGGAAACCCTCGGTCAGGATCAGCAGGTTGCGGCACTGCTCGGCGATGCGGTCGTCGTTGAGCGCCAGCCAGCCGCCGATGTTCGCGAGACCGTCCTTCTTCGCCGACATCGTCATGCCGTCGGCGAGCGACGCCATCTCGCGCACGATGTCCGGGATCGCGCGATCACCCTGCCCCGGCTCGCGGAGCTTGATGAACCACGCGTTCTCGGCGAACCGGCACGCGTCCAGGAAGAGCGGCACGCCGTGGCGGGTGCAGACCTCGCGGACCGCGCGCAGGTTCTCCAGGGACACCGGCTGGCCGCCGCCGGAGTTGTTCGTGACCGTCACGAAGACGACGGGCACGCTGCCCGCGTGCTCCTGAAGGAAGCGGTCGAGCGCCCCGACGTCCATGTTGCCCTTGAACGGGTGCTCCGCCGACGGGTCGCGCCCCTCCGGGATCACGAGGTCGACAGCCTCCGCGCCGGTCGCCTCCACGTTGGCGCGCGTCGTGTCGAAATGCGTGTTGTTCGGGACGAGCTTGCCGGCGCTCCCGACCACGGAGAACAGGATCTTCTCGGCCGCGCGGCCCTGGTGGGTCGGGATGACGTGGCGGAATGGGAAGAGCGCCTGGACGCTCTCGAGGAACGCGAACCACGACGGTGATCCGGCGTAGCTCTCGTCGCCGTGCTGCACGGCGGCCCACTGGTCGCGGGACATGGCGCCGGTGCCAGAATCGGTCAGGAGATCGATCAGGACGTCATCGGCGTGGAGGTTGAACAGGTTGTACCCGGCCGCCTCGAGCGCCGCCTCTCGCTGCTCGATCGTGGTGAGCCGGATCGGCTCGACCGAGTGGATGCGGAATGGCTCGATGATCGTGCGCCAGCGGTCCACGACGGGAGGATATGCGCCGGCTGGGTCAGTCGATGCGCCAGTACACCCCGCCGCCGGTGAAGCAGTGATGGAGCGCCATGCACAGGCCCTTCGTCATGTCCCAGGTTCGGCCGGCCACGTACGGGCCACGGTCCACGACCCGCGTCGTCACCGTGTACCCGAGGTACTTGAACGTCACCACGGTTCCGCACGGGAGCGTGCGGTGCGCGACGCCGATGTCGTCGGGCTGCATCCCGTCCGCCCCGAACATCCCGCACGCGCCGCCGTGACCCCAGAACCCCGGGCCGTACCAGCTGATGTTGTTGTCCAGGTGCCAGAGGTACTTGATGATCGCCTGCGCCGGAGGCAGCGCGGCATTGGGCCGGCCGCCGAGGATCGCGGACGCGACGGCACGCGGCTCGCGGAGCAGCGAATCGGCTGCGAGGCTGCCATCGGACGCGTAGGACGGATCGAGCGTGTATGTCGTCACCGACTTCGCCGATGGATCGACACCGATGGCCGTGAAGGCCGACGGATCGATGGTTTCCGGTGCACTCGGGGTGCGGGATCCGGCAAACCCGGGGAAGACGATCGAGGCGAGCACCGCGATGAGCGCAGCGCGCGCGACGACTCCATTGAGTCGCACGTCTGGCGCCACCATACCCCAGCCGGGCGATTTCCGGGCGCGACAAGAGGGCCGCACGTTCAGCGGCGGGGTCTTGCAGTCTCGTGACGGTCGATTCCTCGGCTGCCGCCGGCGCCACCCGGACGATCCAGCTCGACCGCCCGATCGACCTTCGAGCGGCCCTCGGGCTGCTCGCGCGCGGCTCCGGCGACCCGACGCTGCGGGTCACGCCGACCGCCGCGATTCGCGCCTCGATGACACCCGACGGCGCCGGCTCCATCGACATCCGCGTGTCGGGGACGACGCTCCGCGCCGAGGCCTGGGGCGCCGGGGGTCCGTACCTGCTCGAGCAGCTCCCGGCCCTGCTCGGCCTGGATGACGACGACATGGGGTTCGAGCCCGGCCTGCATCCGCGGGTCGCCGCGCTCGCGCGCCGGCTGGGTCGGGTGCGGCTCGGGCGGACTGGCGCCGTCTGGGAGGCGCTGCTGCCGGCGATCCTGGAGCAGCGCATCACCGGCACGGAGGCCTGGCGCAACTACCGGCGCCTCGTGCGCGCCCACGGCACGCCCGCGCCCGGGCCGCACGGGCTCCTGATCGCGCCCTCGCCAGCGGGGGTCCGGGCGCTGCCGTCCTATGCGTTGACCGCGCTGGGCATCGAGCCGCGCCGCGGGTTGCTGCTCCGCCGCATGGCCGCCGAGGCACCGCGCTTCGAGGCCATGGGCGCGGTCGCTCGACGTGACGGCGGCGGCGGCGCGGCGGCGCTTCCGGGTGCCCGCACGCTGGAAACGGCGATGCGCGCCCACAGCGGCATCGGGCCATGGACATCGGCCGAGGTCACGCTTCGGGCGCTCGGCGATCCCGATGCGGTGAGCGTCGCCGACGCGCACCTCTCGAACGTCGTCGGGTTCGTGCTCACCAGCGCGGCGCGCTCCTCCGACGAGCGGATGCTGGAGCTGCTCGCGCCGTGGTCCGGCCACCGGGCGCGCGTGGTCCGGCTCATCGAGCGCTCCGGGCTCGGACCCCCGCGATTCGGCCCGCGCGTGGCCCCGCGCGACATCGTCCGCGACGAGCTCCGCCGAGGCGGCCCGCGCCGCTGAGCACCGACGGATTTGCGGCCCGCGCCCGCTGCGGCATCACGGTCCAGTTGAAGTGGAACAACGACGGTTGATCGCGCTTTCGCGTGCCCGAACCGGGGCCTACGACCTGATGTACGGCTCTTCGTTCGCCGAACCCCAACTCCGATCCGCATGTTCGACGGCGGAACGTCGCCGTCGGTCTGCTCGTTCGTCGTTGTTCCACTTGGAATTGACACAGGGCATGGGCGTTCCACGGCCATGCGGCGTATCGTGGCC
>DATAIB010000171.1:0-6727 GCA_036262855.1 Candidatus Limnocylindrales bacterium | reverse complement strand
AGCGGACGGCGATCACGTCGCCGACGGCCGATTCCCGGATGGCCCGGATGAGCTCCATCAACGGGCCCGGGCAGAAGCTGCCGCGGGCATCGACGGTGCGCGTGACGACCGGCGGGGCGGTTTCGAGCGTTGCAGTCATGGGAGTTCTCCCTTCGGGCTGTGGGGGTCAGATGAAGAGCGGCGCTGCGCCGTTGGCGAGCAGCTCGATCACGGTGGCGGCGCCGACGGGCTCGCCGAGGCCGTCGATCATGTCCTCACGCCGGAGCCCGAACATGTCCATGGTCATCTGGCACGGCATGAGCTCGACGCCGAGCGCCTGGCAGGCCTCGAGGAGCTCCTTCGGCTTGGCGACGCCGTGCTGCTTGGCGAGCGTGCCCATCATCCACGGGCCCATGCCCAGGAAGTTCATCTTCGAGAGCTTCCTGTGGCTGATGCCCGGGCGCTGCATCACGCTCATCATCTTCTGCATCCAGTTCTGCCCGGTGATGCGGACCGAGTCCTTCACGAACGTCTGGAGGCCCCAGAAGGTCAGGAAGATCTTCGTGGGCACGCCGCTCGCGGCGGCGGTGGAGGCGAGGATCAGGGACGCCCACGTCTTCTCGAGGTCGCCGCTGTAGCAGATGATCACGAGCTCCCGCGGCTGCTTCTCGGTCTCGGGCGCGCGGAACGCCTCGGTGAACGCCTCGGGGACGCCCTCGGCGTCGGCGATGGCCTCGGCGATGGGGTCGATGGTGCGGGTCATGGCGGGCCTCACTTCCGGCG
Organism: Candidatus Limnocylindrales bacterium; assembly: GCA_036262855.1. Taxonomy (GTDB): domain Bacteria; phylum Chloroflexota; class Limnocylindria; order Limnocylindrales; family CSP1-4; genus UBA5189. The sequence continues at coordinate 5,965 of DATAIB010000171.1, read as the reverse complement.
GATGACGAAGCGATGGGTGGCGCCGTCGACGGAGCGTTCGACGAGCTCGTGCCCGGTCGCGCGGGACCACGCGACGAAGTCACGTTCCGAGCCCGGGTCGGTGGCGAGGACCTCGACGAGGGCGCCGGGCGCCAGGGGCTTCACCGCCTGCGCGGTCTTGACGATCGGCATCGGGCAGGACAGGCCGCGGGCATCCACCCGGGCCGCGATCTCGAGGACGGTCATGGCAGTTCGCTCCTTTCGAGCGGTCAGATGAAGACGAGCTGGCCCTGGCCCGCGTTCAGGTAGAAGGCGGTGACGCCCTCGACGCCGTCGACGAGCGGGTCGAGGTCCTGCTCCTCGATCGCGAGGAGGTCCATGGACAGCGAGCACGCCTGGATGTCGACCTCGCCGAGGTCCTTCGCCTGGCGGAGCGTGTCCGCCCAGCTCACCTGGCCGGCGCGGCGGAGGTCGTCGACGTGGCGTCGTCCGTCGACGCCGGCCTCGGGCGCCAGCCCGTGGTCCCGCTCGATGCGGTCACGGCGGAAGGCTTCGAGCGCCCAGTACTGCAGGAACACGTTCACCGGCTTGCCGAGCGCGGCTGCGCCGGCGGTCAGGACGGCCGCGGCCTGCAGCTTGTCGTCCGTACCGGAGAAGAGGACCAGGTTCAGCGGTTCGTCCATCGATTCGTTCCTTCAGCTGATCGGGACCAGGATCTCGGTCATGCGCGCCGTGTTCGCAGCGCGGGCCAGGCGCGCCAGGCGTCGCTCGAGGACGCCGCGCATGACGTTGCAGGCGACCAGCACGTCGGGGTCCGCGAGGCGGTATCGGATCTCGCGGCCCACGCGGTCGGCTTCGACGATGCCGGCGGTGCGCATCACCGCGAGGTGCTGGGAGACGTTCGGCTGCGACACCCCGAGCTCCACCGCGATGCGACCGACCTCCATCGGCTCCACCGCGAGGCTATGCAGGATCTCGAGTCGCTTCGGCGAGCTGAGGACTCGCAGGACTTCGGCCTGGAGGGTGGTGATCTCGTCCATGGCCCGAGCATGGACCCATGCGCATGTGCGCATGCGTGCCGTACGTGGCGAAGTCGGCGGGCCGTTTGTGCCCGAATGCGGGCTCTTCGGCCCGACCCCCCAGGGTGACGCGGTTCGCGAGCTCAGATCGTCCGGTTGGCGAGCTCGAGCTCGTGCGCGGTTGCGTCACGAAGCGCGGCGAGCCGTCTCGCGTCCAGGCGTTCGCACGCCCAGTCCCAATGGATCGCGACCACGTCGCCGACGACGGCGTCCTCGACGAAGCCGGCGCCATCCAACCAGCCTCGGATCCGCTCGATGCGAGGCGCGCCCAGGCGCAGCCTGCCGTCGATCGCCTCGAGCGGCACCGCGGACACGACGAGGCTGTCCCCGTCGCGTTCGAGGATCCGGCCCCATCGGATCCGGCAGGCGTCCATGACCTTCAGGGCACCGTCGGTCGCGCCGGTCCGCATGAGCCCGACGCGCGGGAAGACATCGAGCACGTGGAAGGCGTGGTTCGGGACAGCGCCCTGCTCCGGCTTGCCACCGAGCCAGCGCCAGCCGTCCCCGCCCGTGAGACGCGGTCGGAACCGCTCCTCGAGGTTGTCGCCGAGGGCCCGCGGCGTGACCCTGTCCAGCAGCGGCCCGCCGAGCCAGTACGCAGCCACCACTCGGGCATCGAGCGGATCCGGGATCCCTGCGCATCGGGCGATCAGCGCGAGGTACGGATAGGCGCCCTCGAACTGTGCGGCGAGCTCGCGGAGGCGCGGAAGCTCGCGCCCGACGGTCGCCTGGGCGAACAGCTCCCCGGCCTCGTCCGGACCGCAGTAGCCCAGCTGGTTCGGCCCGAAGGCGTAGCGCGCGAAGCGCACGGGGCCCGGCGCCGGCGGGATTGGTCGGTTCCAATCGGCCGCGGGCGCGTCCGGAAGCACCGGCGCGGCCATCAGGCGGTGAGCGGTGCGGCGGACGTTGGCGTCGCAGGCGTTGCGAGGGATCGGCGTCGGCTCGCCAGCGCGGCGAGGGTGAGTCCCGCGATGATCACGAGGAGCTCCCCGGCGAGGATCGGGGCCGTCGGGACCTTGCCCGTCTGGAAGGCCTGGATGCCGGCGGTCACCGGCGCGCCGACCACGAGCACGGCGGTGACGAGGCTGGCCGGCGCACGCTGGAGCGCGGCGAACCATGTCCCGACGTAGCCACCGAGGAAGAGCCCGGTCAGGAGGACCCAGCCCCACTGGACCGGCTGCAGGCTCGCGATCCCGGCCAGACCGCCGGTCACCGCGAGGTAGCCGACGAGCACGACCAGCCCGAACCCGAGGCGCGCTGCTGCCACGACGGGCGAGGGAACCGTCGCGAGCACGTGCCGGGCGAGGATCGTCTCGACCGCCCACAGGAGGGTGGCAGCGGCGATCAGGGTCTCGCCCGTCCCCCACGTCACGCCGGCGGGGGTGAGGATCAGCGCCTGCCCGACGAGCAGCACGGCGAGGGCGGCGAGCTGCGCGAGCCCGAGGCGTTCGCCGAGGAATGGAACGGCCAGCAGCGCCACCCACACGAACAGGGTCTTGTGGATGAACGCGGCCGACGGCGCGCTCGCCTGGGCGAGGCCCGTGAAGAACAGGAGGAATGGGATGGAGCCACCGATCGCTCCGATGACGAGCAGCCAGCCCCACGACCGACGCGGGATCGCCCGGATCGATGCGGGTCGGACGGTTGCCGCCGCGAGCGCGACGAGCACGAGGGCGGCGACGCCGTTCTTGAGCGTGGTGTACATGGCGGGATCGGGCAGCTGCTTGACCGCGAAGCCGTTCAGCCAGATCGAGACGCCGCTGATCGCGGCGGTGACGAAGGCCAGGGCGACCCCCCAGCGAACGGTGGTCGGGATCCGTGGGGCGCGGGCGGTGGGCGTCATGATCGGCCTCCCTGGGCGATGGTCTGGGCGGTGGACGAGGCGACGGCGCGGCCCTGCGCGACGTCAAGCGTGCGGATGAGCAATGCGGCTTCGGACGTGGTGAGGCGGCGCAGGATCGAACCCGCCCCGACCACCACCCAGTCCCCCGCCGCGGCGTCGGGGAGGAGCATGGTCGAGGCCCGGCGTTGCCGGCCGTTCGTATCGACGATCGCGTTCGCGCCGTCGACGGCAAGCACGCGGCCCGGATACGAGATGCACATCAGGCGCGAGCTCCGGTCATGGCTCCATGCTCCGGCGCAGAGATGCCGCGGGGCAGGGCCGAGGGTCACCGCGGTCGGTCCGGATGACCCCCGCGAGGCGGCCATCCGGCCCATCGCGACGCATCGCGGGCGTCGCATCGCGGGCCGTCGCGCGTGCGTCGCGCGCGGCTCGGCTCAGGCCACCCAGGTCACGTGGCGCTGCCGGCGGATCACCTGCGCGACCAATGCCGGGGCCAGCGCCACGATGGCGACGAGCGTCCAGTCGACGAGATCGAGCGACTGGGCCCGGAATGCGTCTGCCAGCGCAGGCACGAATGGCATTGCCGCCTGGACGAGCACCACCGCGATCGCCGCGCCCAGGAGCACGCCGTTTCGCGACAGCGCCCCGAGCGGTTGGGTCAGGCTGCGGTTCGCGTACGCGCGGACCGCCTGGGCGCACACGAGCGCCGTATAGGCGAGCCACTGGCCGTGGCCGGGACCCTTCGAATCGGTGACGAGCAGCGCGAGCGCCGCGAAGGCGCTGAACGCGCCGGCGAGCGAGATGCGCCCGAGGAGGCCGCGCGTCAGCAACGGCTCGGCGATCCGGCGCGGCGGCCGGCGCATGACGTCGGGCTCGGCCGGCTCCCGTTCGAATGCCACGGACGTGGACGTGTCGATGAACAGCTCCAGCCACAGGATCTGGATCGGCAGGAGGGGCTGGCTGTATCCGGCCACGGTCGCGATCAGCAGGAACCCGAGCAGCGCGACGTGGGTCGACACGAGGAACACGAGGCCCTTCTGGACGTTATCGACGATCCGGCGGCCCTCGTGCATGCCGTAGACCAGCGTGGCGAAGGAGTCGTCGCCCAGCACCAGGTCGGACGCCTCCCGCGCGACTGCGGTCCCGCTGCCCATCGCGACCGCGACGTCGGCCGCGTGCAGCGCCGGCGCGTCGTTCACGCCATCGCCCGTGACCGCGACGAGCCGCCCGGCACGCCGCGCGACCTCGACGATCCGCCGCTTCTGATCCGGCGTCGACCGCGCGATCACGCGCAGGTTCGGGAGCGCGGCGGCCAGCTCCTCGTCGGTCATCCGGGTGAGGTCCGGCCCGAGGACCACGTGGTCATCGTCGAGGCCGGCCTGGCGCGCGATGGAGCGAGCGGTCGTGGGGTGGTCCCCGGTGACCATCACGACCTGGATGCCCGCGTCCCGAGCGCCGCGGGTCGCTTCCGCCATGCCGGGGCGCAGCGGGTCCGCAAACCCGATGAGGCCCCGCAGTGACCAGGGACCTGCGCCCCGGCGGCGCACGACGCCGACCACGCGCTCGCCCCGCTCCGCGGCAGCTCCCAGCGCGCTGTGCCAGCTCGCGGCGTCATCCGCTCCCTCGGCGCTCGGGTCCGCACCGGCCGGGATGCACAGCCCGACCACCACCTCGGGAGCGCCGATCGCGAGCGCCTCTTCGATGCCGTCGCGCCGGGCAACCGTCGAGGTGTACGGTCGGCCGTCGCTGAACGGGGTGGTGGAGACCAGCTCGCCGGCCGGCAGGCGTGCGTCGCCGCCATCCGCTCGAACGGCTGCCGCGAGCGCCTCGGTGAAGGAGCTCCGACCGACACCCTCCTCCGCGAGCCATGCGTCATCTTCCGCGCGCAGCGCGTCGAAGACCACCTCGCGTCGATCTGCATCCCCGACCGGCATGACCGATGCGACCGCGAGGCGGTTCTGGGTGAGGGTGCCGGTCTTGTCCGTGACCACGAGATCGACCGCGCCGAGCACCTCCTCCGCGTTGAGCCGGCGCACGAGGACGCCGCGCTTCAGGAGCCGGTACGCGCCCAGCCCGAGGATCACCGCGAGGAGGATCGGCGGCTCCTCCGGGATCGCGGCAATGGCGGCGGAGATGCCGGCGAGCAGGTTCTCGCCCAGCGGGTTGCCCCGCAGGAACCCGAGGCCGCTGGTGATGCCGATCAGGCCGATGGCGACGACGAGCAGGATCCGGACGAGCCGATCCAGCTCCCGCTGGAGCGGTGAGCGCCGGCGTTGGCGCGTCGCGAGTCCGCCGGCGATCCGCCCGACCTCGGTCCGCGCGCCGGTCGCGATCACGATGCCCTCGCCTCGGCCGGCAACGACGCTGGTCCCGGCGAACGCCATCGCGTGGCGGGTCGCGAGCTCCGCGTCGATCGGATCCGGCTCGACCTGGCCCGCCTCCGGCAGCGATTCACCGGTGAGGATGCTGCGATCGATCGAGAGGCGATCGGCCACGGCCAGCCGCAGGTCCGCGGGCACCACATCCCCGACGCGGATGACGGCGAGATCGCCCGGCACGAGCGCGGTCGAGGCGACCTCCACCAGCGCCCCGTCGCGGCGCACACGGGCGCGCGGCGCCGATGCCTCGCGAAGCGCCTCGAGGGCACGCTCGCCGCGGTACTCGGTCACCACGTCCGCGCCGACGATCGGGATGAGCCCGAGCAGCACGAGGATCCCGTCCCGGACCTCGTTGAGCAGGACGGCACCGATGCCCGCGGCCGCGAGGAGCAGCACGAACGGCTCCGTCGCCGCCTCGAGCACCATCTTCCACACTGACTCGCGCTTGTGGTGCTCGAGCTCGTTGGCGCCCCACTGCTCGGCCCGCGCCGCCGCCTCCGCGCTGGACAGCCCCGTCCGCGGATCCACCTCGAGCTGACGGGCGACCGCGTCGACGGCCATCGCCCAGGGGTCCGTCGGTGCGGCCGGCGTGGCCGGCGTGGGAGGCGCGGCTGCCACGTCCTCCACGTCCGCCACGTCCGGTTCCGAGCCTGCGTCCATCGACGTCAGTGTGGACGTCGGGACGC
>DATAIB010000170.1:0-6062 GCA_036262855.1 Candidatus Limnocylindrales bacterium | reverse complement strand
GCGCAGGCAGCGGACGACGCGTCGCCGCCCGCGCCCGACGCGACCCCCGAGCCCACGGCGGTCGGCGGCCCGCGCCCATGACGCGGTACGTGCGCTTCCTCGTCCACAACTGGCCGCTCAAGCTCGCGGCAATTGCGCTCGCGACGCTCCTGTACGGGGGCCTCGTGCTGTCGCAGACCACCCAGACCTTCCCGGGCAACGTCCAGATCGAGCTGGCGCACGCGCCGGCCGACGTCGTCGTCCTGTCGAACCCCGGCGCGGTCACGCGCATCCAGTACGTGGTGCCGCCGGACCTCGGCCTGCGGATCAACGCGGACGCCTTCCGCGCCACCGTCGATCTGGCGAGCGTGCAGGTCACCGGTGGCCGGGTGACGCTCGCGGTGTCCGTCGATGCGGTGGACCCGCGCATCCAGGTGCTCGACTTCGAGCCGCGTGCGATCGTGCTGACGCTGGACCACGTGGGCTCGGCGTCGGTGCCGATCAAGGCCGTCCTCGGGCCGACCCCCTCCGGCCTCGAGATCGGTGAGCCCGTCGTCGATGCGACGACGGCGACGGTGTCCGGCCCGCAGACGGTCATCGCGAAGGTGACGGAGGTGCAGGCGAACGTCGTCGTCGATGCGTCGGGGATCGACGTCAACCAGATGGTCAACCTCGTGCCGGTCGACGCGAACGGCAACAAGCTCGATCTCGTTGATGTCGAGCCCACGCAGGTCCGCGTCAAGGTTCCCGTCTTCACCGACCGCCGGTCGAAGACGCTGCCGGTCACGCCGAACGTCGTCGGGACGCCAGCCGCCGGATTCGAGATCGCCTCGATCACGGTGAATCCGGCGGTCGTGTCGGTCGAAGCCGACGCGAACGACCTCGCCGGGCTGGACCGGGCCGATACGCAGCCGATCTCGGTGTCCGGCGCGTCTTCCCAGGTCACGCAGACGGTGGCGCTCGCCCTGCCCGATGGCGTCCAGGCGCTCGGTGGTGGAACGGTGCAGGTGACCGTGACGCTCCGACCCGTCACCGGCACGCGCACGTTCGAGGCCGGCCTCGTCCTCGCGGGCGCCCGACCCGACCTCGTCTACAGCCTCTCGACCGACCACGTCCTCGTCACCATCGGCGGCTCCCTCGCCGACCTGGACCGGTTGTCCGGCGTGGCGCTCACGCTCACCGTCGACGTGACGGGCCTCGAGCCGGGCGTGCACAGCGTGCCCGTTTCGGCCAATCTCGCGACGGGCCTGACGCTGGTCAGCGCGAGCCCCAATCCGATCGAGGTCACCGTCTCCAGTCCGGCAACCGCCGCGGCACCAACGCCCGGTCCGTCGCCGACACCCTGATCGAGGAGCAGCGTGCCACGACTCTTCGGCACTGACGGCATCCGCGGCGTCGCCAACGTCGACCTCAAGCCGACGACGGCGTTCGCGCTCGGTCGCGCAACCGCGTCCCGGCTGGTCGGGCCGGGTGGCTCCATCGTCGTCGGGCAGGACACGCGCCGATCCGGGGACATGTTCGTCGCCGCGATCGCGGCGGGAGCCACGAGCCTCGGCGTCTCGGTCCACGTCGTCGGCGTGGTCCCGACACCTGCCCTCGCGTTCCTTGCCGGCGATGGCGAGGACGCCGCCGGAATCATGGTCTCGGCCTCGCACAACCCGGCTGACGACAACGGGCTCAAGGTGCTCGACGCGGCCGGCCTGAAGCTGGACGACGCGGTTGAGGATGAGCTGGAGCAGCTCATCTGGCGCTCCGATGAGCTCGCCGGCTCCGTGCCGTCGGCGCTCGGCACGATCATCGACGCGCGCGACCGGCTCGAGCGCTACGTCACGCACCGGGAGGGACTCGCCGCATCGATCAAGGCGCAGGGCCTCCGTATCGTCGTCGATGCCGCGAACGGCTCGGCATCGGCTGTGGCGGGCCGGATCATCGGCGCGACGGGTGCGTCGGTCGAGGTGATGAACGACCAGCCCGACGGCCTGAACATCAACCTGCACTGCGGCGCCACGGATCCGGCGGCGCTCGCGGCGCGGGTCGCGGCCACCGGCGCCGACCTCGGGTTCGCGCTCGACGGCGACGCCGATCGATGCGTGGCGGTCGACGGGAGCGGGCACGTCGTCGACGGCGACCGGCTCATCGGCCTGTTGGCGCTGAACCGCCTGGCGAGGCCCGGCGCGGATCCCACCGACCCGGCGGTGGGGACGGTGGTCGTCTCGGTCCTGTCGAACGGCGGGCTGCAGCAGGCGGTGGAGGCGGCCGGCGGCAGCGTGGTGCGGACGCCGGTGGGGGACAAGTACATCCTCGAAGGGATGCAGGTCTCCGGGGCGGGCCTCGGTGGCGAGAAGAGCGGCCACGTGATCATCCGCGAGCACACGACCTCCGGCGACGGGCTGGTGACGGCCCTCGAGGTGCTTCGGGTCGTGACGACGAGCGACGCATCGCTCGCCGAGCTGGCCGCGCGGATCCCGCTGCTGCCGCAGGAGCAGCGCGCGGTCCGCGTCCGGCACAAGGAGCAGTGGGAGGGCGACCCGGTCCTTCGGCGGGCCATCGCCGATGCGGAGCGGCGCCTGGGGAGTGGCGGCGGGCGGGTGCTCGTGCGCCCCTCGGGAACGGAGCCGTCCCTGCGCGTCATGATCGAGGGCACGGATCCGGACCTGGTGCGCGAGCTGGCCGACGGATTGTCGGCGCTCGCAGGCGAGCGCCTAAACTGACCGCCTTCCAGGGGAGACAGCTGAGCACGTGTGTGGAATCGTCGGGTATACGGGGCCGCGGAACGCCGGGCCGATCCTCATGGAGGGTCTCCGGCGCCTCGAGTACCGGGGCTATGACTCCGCGGGCATCGCGCTCGTCGACGAGCAGGGCGACCTGTTCGTGGAGAAGCGCGCCGGCAAGCTGAGCAACCTCGCGACCGCGATCGCCGAGCGAACGCCACACGCCGCCGTCGGGCTGGCGCATACGAGGTGGGCGACCCACGGCCGGCCCAGCGACATCAACGCGCACCCGCAGGTCGACTGCACGGGCCGGATCACCGTGATCCACAACGGCATCATCGAGAACTTCCAGGAGCTCCGCGACGGCCTCCAGGCGCGCGGCCACACGCTCGTGTCCGAGACCGACACCGAGGCCATCGCGCACCTGATCGAAGCGGCGTACGACGGCGACATCGCCGACGCGGCGCGTGCCGCGCTCCGCCAGCTCCACGGCGCCTATGCCCTGGCGATCATGCATCGCGACGAGCCGGACCGGATCGTGGGCGCGCGCAAGGACGTGCCGCTCGTGGTCGGCGTGGGTGAGGACGAATCATTCCTCGCGTCCGATGTCGCGGCGATCCTGGCCCACACGCGGCGCGTGATCTTCCTCGAGGAAGGCGACGTCGCGGACCTCCGGCCGGGGACCGTCGAGATCACCGATGTCGACGGCCGCGCGATGGAGCGGGTGCCCGAGACGATCGAGTGGACGGTCGAGGCCGCCGAGAAGGGCGGCTACGACACGTTCATGCTCAAGGAGATCCACGAGCAGCCGCAGGCCCTGCGCCAGTCCATCACGGGTCGCATCACGCGAGCAGGGCGGATCGACGTCCCGGAGCTGGAGCCCGTATGGGGGGCGGTGAAGACCGCGACCCGCGTCGAGCTCGTGGCGTGCGGGACGGCGTCGTACGCGGCGATGATCGGCGCGAAGGCGATCGAGGAGATGGCCGGTCTGCCGGCCCGCGTGACCGTCGGTTCGGAGTTCCGGTACGACCCGCCGCCGCTCGACGAGCACACCCTCGTGATCGCCGTCACGCAGTCCGGCGAGACGGCCGACACGATCGCCCCGACGCGGCTCGCGCGGGAGCGCGGCTGCCCGATCATCGCCGTCACCAACACGGTTGGCTCCGCGATCACCCGTGAGGCCGACGCGGTCCTGTTCCTGCAGGCCGGGCCGGAGATGGCAGTGGCCGCCTCGAAGACGTTCGTGACCCAGGTCACGACGCTCGTGGTCCTGGCCGCCGGGATCGCGAAGCTCCGCGGCACGCTCTCCGACAGGGCCGAGGCGTCCCTGGTCGACGGGCTCCGGGCGTTGCCGGACGCGGCGGAGCGAGCGATCGAGGTCAACGAGCCGGTCGCCGCGGCGCTCGCGCGCCGCTATGTCAACTCGCGCGGCTTCATGTTCGTGGGTCGTGGCGCGACGTACCCAGCGGCGCTCGAAGGGGCGCTGAAGCTCAAGGAGATCTCGTACGTCCACGCCGAGGGCTATCCCGCGGGCGAGCTGAAGCACGGCCCCATCTCGCTCCTCGACGCGGAGTACCCGCTGGTCGCCGTCGCGACCACCTCTCCGACCTACGACAAGCTCATCAGCAACGTGATGGAGGGTCGCGCCCGCGATGCGAAGGTGATCGCGGTGGGGACCGAGGGCAACGACGGCCTCGGGCGCATCGTCGACGACACGGCCTGGGTCCCCGACACGCACGAGCTCCTGAGCCCGGTGCTGGCGATCATCCCGCTCCAGCTGTTCGCGTACGAGATGGCGGTCGCCCGCGGGACGGACGTGGACCAGCCGCGCAACCTGGCGAAGTCGGTCACGGTCGAGTAGCCCGCGCGATGACCGGCCCGCTCACGCCACCCGAGGGCACGACCGAGCTGGGGATCGACATCATCAAGGTCGGCCGGATCCGCGACACCCTCGCGAAGTTCGGCCGGCGCTTCGCGCTCCGCGTCCTCACCGAGAACGAGGACCGCTACGTCCGGGATCGGCCCGAGACGTTCGCAGGACGGTGGGCCGCCAAGGAAGCCGTCAGCAAGGTGCTGGGCCTCGGCGTGCGCGGCATCGGCTGGCGCGACATCGAGATCGTGCGGCTGCCGACCGGACAGCCCTCGATCAGGCTCCACGGCCGCGCGGCGGCGCGCGCTGAGCAGCTCGGCATGGGCCGGATCGCCGTGTCGATCACGCACGAGGCGGAATACGCGGTTGCGATTGCGTTCGGCATCCGTTCGGCAGGGGGCGCATACCTCTTCCCGCCCGACATCGAGGCTCGGCTCGATGATCGCGAACGGCGCATCCTCGCCCGCATGGAGCGGCTGCGCGACATGGCGGAGGAGGCGGCCGGTGGCTGACCGGCGCCCGTTCGGCTTCCGCCACCGCGAGCCCGAGCCAGACGGGACGCCTGACGCAGTCCCGAGCGACGACGCTGTCCTGGACGATCGGGCCGTCGCGGCCCTCGTCCCGGAGCGGCCGGCACGCGGCCACAAGGGCACGTTCGGGAAGGTGCTGGTGATCGCCGGGTCCCTGGACTACGCGGGGGCCGCGCTGCTCGTCTGCCGTGCCGCTGGGCGCGCGGGCGCCGGGCTGGTCACGCTCGCGGTGCCCGAGTCGCTGCAGCCGCTGTTCGCGGCGAAGGTCGTCGAGGCGACCACGCTGGCGCTGCCCGAGGACGACGTCGAGGAGGTCGACCCGGAGCCGTCGCTGTCGCGGATTCTCGACCACGAGCACGATGCGATCGTCGTCGGCCCGGGCCTGCGGCCCGGCCTCGCAACGGCCGAGCTCGTCCGGATGCTGCTCACGGCATCGGATGGCGACGCTGCGCTGCCGCCGATGGTGCTCGACGCCGAGGCGCTCCGGTCGATGGCCACGCTCGGCGAGTGGTGGACCGCGACGACGCGCGCCTGCGTGCTGACGCCCCACCCGGGCGAGTTCGCGCGGCTCCGCGAAGGTTCTGGCGTCGAGCCGGTGTCGCCGGACGATCTCAGCGGCGACGATGCCGCCAGGCGCGCGGCAGCTGGGGCGGCGGCCAGGGCATGGAACCAGGTCGTCGTCCTGAAGGGCGCGAAGACCGTCATCGCCGAGCCGGATGGAACCGTCACGAGCGCGCCGTTCGAGAACCCGGCGCTCGCAACCGGCGGCACCGGGGACGTCCTGGCCGGGATCATCGGCGCCCTGCTGGCGCAGGGGATTGCCCCCGGGCCGGCGGCACGGCTCGGCGTGTACCTCCACGGCAGCGCCGGCGAGCTGGTGCGCGAGCGACTGGGCGACGCGGGCCTCCTCGCATCCGACCTGCCGGATACCGTGCCCCTCGTCCGCAAGCGGCTCGTGAACCTCGCCGAGCG
>DATAIB010000169.1:0-4150 GCA_036262855.1 Candidatus Limnocylindrales bacterium | reverse complement strand
TCGCCGAGGCTGATGAGATCCGCTTCCTTCCAGAGCTTCCGCAGCGCATCCCCGTCGGCGGCGCGAAGCTCGCGGATCACGACCTGTTTCGCCGGGATCCGCTTCGGGGCCTTGCGTGGCGCTACGGGCGCTCGTGGCGGGCTCGCCGGCTCGGGCTTCGCGTCCCTGCCGCCGGAAACGATACGGAGCTTCGGCTTCGGCGGCTGCGGCGCCTGGCCGGTGCGCGCTTCGGCCATCGCGGCCTTTGCCTCGTCGAGCGTCGCGAACGGTCCGCGCGCCAGCGGGAGCCCGAGCCCGTCCGTCTGCTCGGCGTCGAGGACCATCCAGCCGCTCGACGATTGCTCGACCGTGAACCGCCCGTCGACCGAGCGGTACGTCCCGGCCCGTTCGCGCTTCAGCGCGTCGGGCGCGGGCTCCGGCTTCGACCTGGACTTCGACGTCGACTTCGGCACGGCGAGAGCCTAGTACGATCCCAGCGTGGATGACCCCGATCTCGATGCTCGCGAGGCAGCCCGTGCGAAGCGCCGCGACCGCGACGCCGCGGCGGAGGAGCGCGCCCTGATGCAGCCCGGCATGGGCAAGGTGTTCAAGCAGATCCAGGACGCCCAGGCGAGGGCAGCGCACGAGCCGCTGCCGAAGCGGCGCCGCAGGAAGGGCTAGCGACCGAAGCGCAGGCGTGAGCTGCGATCCGCGCGATCTGGCCGAAGTTCGCGCGCTAGCGGCGCCAACCGCGCCGCGGCTCGGACGGCTGATCTTCCTCAGGCTTGATGAGCTTGTCGATGTCCGCGCGGAACGCTTCCACCTCCGGCTTGTCGCGGAGCCACACGAGGTAGCCGCGGTCCTGGCGCGCGATCTCGCCGATGGTCCAGCCTTCGTAGATCCCGAACGCGAGCCTCGGCCCGAAGGGACGCCCCGGTGCCGGTCCCATCGCGCCGGTCCAGAACGGGCGGTTCGGGTCGTCACCACCGAAGGGCGAATCGCTGGCCGCCGCCGCCGAGCTCGTCGCGCCGGTGGACATGTCGAATGCAGTGCGCCGCGCTGCGTCCTTCAGGACCTCCCAGGCCTCGTTGAGCTCCCGCATCCCGTCGAGGCCCCGGAGGCCGACGAGATCCGGGTGCAGCCGCCGCGCGCGCTCGACGTAGGCGGCGCGGATCTGGCGCGTCGTTGCTGACTGCGGCACCCCCAATACGTCGTACGGGCTGCGCTCACTCACGGTCGGCTGTCGACGCCCTCCCAGCGACGGTCGACGACGAGGTGGATCAGCGTCGGCTTGTCCGCGACCAGCGCCTGCCGCAGGGCCGGCTCGAACGCTCCGTCGTCCTCGACCCGGACGCCCCGCGCGCCCATCGCTCGCGCAGCGGCTGCGAAGTCGATCGGTCCGAGGTCCGTGGCGGCGGCCGAGCCGCCTGGGCGTCGGTCCTGGTAGGTCCGGATCATCCCGTACGCCTGGTTGTCGAACACGAGGATGATCGTGCGGAGCCCCATCCGGACGGCCGTCTCGATCTCCGCGAGCGTCATGCCGAGGCCACCGTCGCCGACCAGCGCGACCACGGCCCGATCGCGATGCACGAGGCCGGCGGCGATGGCGGCCGGGAGCCCGTAGCCCATCGCGCCCGACGTCGGGCCGAGGAACGTGCCTGGCCGGCGGAACCGGAACCCGCGACCCGCCCAGCCGCCGAAGCTGCCGGCGTCCGTGGTGAGGATGCCGTCATCCGGGAGGAGCTGCCGTAGCGTCGTGACGACCTTGCCCGGGTGCACGCCCGGGCCGCTCCACGGATGGCTGTCGACCACCGTCGCCGCTTCCCACGCCGCCTTGTCCTCGGCGTTGCGAGCGGTTCGGGCATCCGCGGAGGCGGCGTCCAGCACGCCACGGGATTCGAGCCGCTGGACGGCGGCCCGCAGGAACAGGCGGGCATCGCTCGTCACCACGAGCTCGGGCGCGGGCATGTCCCCGACGACGGCGCCGGGCGCGATGTCGACGTGCGCCCAGCGCGTGGCCTGCGCCGGCACGGACCAGCCGAACGTCGTGATCTCGCTGAGCCGGCAACCGATGACCAGCATCGCGTCGGCGGTCGCGAGCCGCTCCTTGACGGTCGATGGCGAGCCGTAGCCTGTCATGCCGAGGTACAGCGGGTGATCGTTCGGGATGACGTCGCCGCGACGGAACGACGCGATCACCGGCACGCGGAGCAGCTCCGCGAGCCGCACGAGGTCATTGGAGGTGCGCGCACGCAGGACCCCGGCGCCGGCGAGGATCACGGGTCGCTCCGCGCGAGCCAGCAGCTGGAGGACGTCGCGGACCTGGTCGTCGGACGGGCGAGGCGGCGGGACCCGGCTCAGGACGGGCTGTTGCCCCGGCTCGACCATCGCGTCGAGCAGGTCTTCCGCGACCGACAGCACGACGGGGCCCGGGCGGCCATTGACCGCCTGGTCGACCGCGTCGACGGCGGCCTGCACGGCCGTCGGCACATCCGTGGGCTCCGTGGCCCACTTGGCGAGACCACCGATCGTGCGGACGACGTCGATCTCCTGGAAGCCCTCGCGGCCGCGCGAGGCCACCTCGACCTGGCCCACGAAGGCGAACATCGGGCTCGAATCAGCGAACGCGGTGTGGATGCCGATGGCGAGGTTCGAGCCCCCGACGGCGCGCGTGCCGATCGCCGCCGCAGGGCGGCCGGTCAGCTGCGCGTGGGCCTCGGCCATGAACGCGGCGGCGCCTTCGTGGCGCGTGGCCACAACGTTGATCCCCGCGCCCTCGAGCCCTTCGAGCAGCCCGAGGAAGCTCTCCCCCGGCACGGTGAATGCCCAGCGGACGCCGGCGCGCCGGATCGTGTCCGCGAACATCCGCCCGACCGACACGGGCTCGGCGGGTGCTACCGGTTCGGCCGGTGCTTCCGGTTCGGCCGGTGCTTCGGACTCGGCTGGCGCTTCCCCCTCGGCCGCGGCTTCCGCTTCGGCGGGCAGGTCCGGTTCCGCAGCCGCCGCTGGCCCCTCCGCACGGGGCCCCTCGGCGGCAGGTGCGTCCGCGAGCGCCTCGTCGTCGATCGGCGCCGGCTCGAGCTCCTCGACCGGGGTGGCCTCCGTGGCGTCCGTCATCCCAGCACCGGCGTGGGGAGGGTCGTGATCACGAGGCTGACGATGAGCAGCATGACCACGAGGACGACGATCACCCGGGCCAGCAGCGACGGACGGCTGTCGATCGGATCCATCTGTGGCTCAGCGGTAGTTCTGGAACTGGAGCTCGACGACCTCGTCGAGGCCACGCAGCCGGACGATGACTTTCTGGAGCTCGTCCTTGCTCTTGCCGGAAACCCGCACCGCGTCGCCCTGGATCTGCGACTTCACCTTGGGGAACTCGTCGCGGATCAGCTTGGTGATCTTCTTCGCGAGGTCCTCGGGCAGGCCCTGCCGAAGGGTGATCTTCTGGCGGACCTTGTTGCCGCCGGCCGGCTCCACCTTGCCGAAGTCGAAGATCTTCAGCGACAGGTTGCGCTTCACCGCCTTGGAGAGGATCAGGTCCTTGATGGCGGCGGCGCGGTACTCGTCGTCGGTCAGGAGGGTCAGCTCGTCCTTGCCCTGCTCCAGGTCGACCGTGGCGCCGCGGAAGTCGTACCGCTGGCTGGCCTCGCGACGGACCTGGTCGAGCGCGTTGCGAAGCTCCATCGCGTCGAACTCGCTGACGACGTCGAACGAGACTTCCCCACTCACGGGTCGATCGCCTCCTGGGCCGGCGCGGCGGATGCCCACACCGGAGCTGCGGGTGTTGTCGGGCGCCAGTATGCCTGTTCAGGCCCGTTCGGCAATGGGCCGGCCGATCCGATGCCGTCAGGACCCCTGGAGGCGCTCCAGCAGCAGCTCGGCGATCCGGTAGCTCTTGCCGCCGCCCATCACGAGCACCGCGTCCCCGTCGCGGACCTCGTGCGCGAGCCACGCCGCCGTCGCTTCGACGGAGCCCGGTGCGTTCGCGGTCATGCCCGGTCTGCGCGCGCGGACGGCCGCCGCCAGGGCTCCGGGCGAGGTGATCAGCGTGTCGGGATCGCGGCTGGCCCAGATGTCCGCGATGGCGACGGCGTCCGCCTCGGCGAGCGCATCGGCGAACGCGTCGAGCATCGCGGCGGTTCGGTGGAAGGTGAGCGGCTCGTACACCGCC
>DATAIB010000168.1:0-4207 GCA_036262855.1 Candidatus Limnocylindrales bacterium | reverse complement strand
GCACGCTCGTCCGGCCGTTCGACGCCGCGGTCGCAACGCTCCGCCGGCTCGGCGCGCGGCGCGTGACCGTCATCGTGCCGTTCGAGGGACAAGCCGAGCCGTCGCGGCGCAAGTGGGCCGCCGCCGGTGTCGATGCCGCACCGTTGGTCGGTGATCCCGCAACCATGGATGTCCACTGGATCGCGGATTGCCACGCGATCGTGCTCGACTACGTGGGCCATCCGGGCAAGGCCGTCGACGACCTCCGGGCGCGCACGGAGATCCCGATCATCGATCTCGGCGAGATCGGCGCGGAAGCGGCTGTCGCTGCTCTTGGCGCGGGTTTGGTCGCGGGGTGAGCGCGATCGAGCAGCTCCGCGGCGTCTGGAACATCGTGCCGACGCCGTTCCGGGACGACGCGAGCCTTGACGAGGAGAGCATCGGCTCCCTGGTCGACTTCGTCATCGGCACCGGCGTCGACGGCATGACCGTGCTCGGGGTCATGGGCGAGGTCGGGCGGCTGTCCGACGACGAACGGCGACGGGTCCTCGAGCTTGCCGTGGCCGCCGCCGCAGGACGCATCCCGGTCTGCGCGGGCGTGAGCCACGCGGCAACGGATCGAGCGGTGGCGTTCGCTCGCGAAGCGGAGGCGCTGGGCGCGCACTCCGTGATGCTCGCGCCGCCGGCGCTCGCGAAGCCGAACGACGACGCTGTGCGCGCCCACTACGCCGCGGTCGCGGCGGCGATCTCGGTCCCGATCGTCGTCCAGGACCACCCCGCCAGCTCCAACGTGTGGATGTCGACCGCGCTCCTCGGGTCGATCGCCGCCGCATCCCCACAGAGCCGCGTCGTCAAGCTCGAGGAGGAGCCATCGCCGCCGAAGGTCCGCCGCCTGCTGCGGGAGTCTCCGGACGTCGTGGTGCTTGGTGGCCTGGGCGCAATGCTGCTCCTCGAGGAGCTTCGGGCCGGCGCGAGCGGCACGATGACCGGCTTCGGGTATCCGGACATCCTTGTCGACATCGTCCGCCGCTGGTTCGCCGGCGACGTGGACGGCGCGCGCGCCACGTTCTACGGTGCCGCGCCGCTGATCCGGTACGAGAACCAGGCGGGGCTCAACCTGGCGATCCGCAAGGAGATCTACCGGCGACGTGGCGCGATCCGGTCGGCTCGCGTTCGGGCGCCCGGCGGCCAGCTCGACGCCGGCACGGTCGCCGACCTCGATGACCTGCTCAGCCACCTCGAGCTGTTGGCCTGATGGCCGTCGACCTCGTCGTCACGGGCGCCACGGTCGTCCTGCGGGACGGCATCCGTCCGGCGACCCTCGAGATCGACGCCGGCCGGATCGTCGCGATCGCCGACGCCGCCGAGCTGCCGGATGCGCGCGACCGAATCGACGCGACCGGCATGCACGTGCTGCCCGGCGCGATCGACACCCATACCCATGCCCGTGACCCGAGCGTCGACGCCCGCGAGGACTTCGCGACCGCCACCGCCGCGGCCGCTGCCGGCGGCATCACGACCATCCTCGAGATGCCGATCTCCACGCCGTCCGTGCATTCCGCGGCGACCTTCGAGCGCCGTGTCGAGATCGTCGAGCCGAAGGCCCACGTCGACTTCGGGCTCTACGGCGGTGCCGCCGCGGACAACCTCCGGGACATCGAGGAGCTCGCCGCGGCAGGAGTCGTCGGCTACAAGACGTTCCGCACGCCGAAGCCGGCCGGCCGGGAGCAGGAGTTCATCGGGCTCTGCGCGCCGGATGCCGCGGACTACTACGCCGCCCTCCGCGAGGTCGCGAAGACCGGGCTGATCGGCGCCGTGCACGCCGAGGATGCCCAGCTCCTCGCGGCCAACCAGCGCGCGCTCCAGGATGCCGGCGATCGCGCACCGATGAGCCACGCGCGCTGGCGCCCGGAGGTCGTGGAGCTGGCCTCCGTCGCGCAGTCGATCGAGCTGGCGCTCGCCGCGGGTGCCCGTCTCCAGCTCGCGCATTGCTCCAACCCGACGGCCGTCGGGCTCGCGGCCGCGGCACGGGGGCGCGGCAGCGTCACCGTCGAGACGTGCCCGCACTACCTGTTCCTCACCGAACAGGACATCGAACGGCACGGGCCCTTCGCCAAGATCAACCCGGCCCTTCGATCGCAGTCGTCCGTGGACGGCATGTGGGCCGCGGTCGCGGCGGGTGAGGTCGATGTCATCGGCTCCGACCACTCGCCGTTCCTGGTCGAGGAGAAAGCGCCGTTCGCCGACGACATGTGGGGCGCGCTGCCCGGCGCACCGGGCCTCGAATCGCTGCTGCCGCTCATGCTGACCGCCGTCGCGGATGGTCGGATCACGCTGCAGGCGGCCGTCGCGCTCACGAGCGGCAACGCGGCCCGCATCTACGGCCTGCGTGACAAGGGCGAGATCCGCGTCGGCGCGGACGCGGACCTCGCGATCGTGGACCTGAGCCACCACGGGACCATCGACACGAGCAGGTGGCTCACCCGATCGCGCGGCACGGCAGGGGTCTGGAACGGACGTCGAGTTCGGGCGCGCGTGATCGCGACGCTGGTTCGAGGACGCGCCGTATTCCGCGATGGCGAGCTCTTCGGTTCGCGCGGCTGGGGCCGCCTGGTGCGGCCTATGATCCGGCCATGAGCAGCCTCGTCGACGCCGAGCACATCCCGGCCCACATCGAGCACCGGATCACGCTCGAGGACGGGCGGACACTGGCGGCGGCCGAGTGGGGCGATCCGGCCGGGATGCCGCTCATCGCCATCCACGGCACGCCGGGCGGCCGGATCAGCTGGTGGAAGGATCCGACGATCTACGAGCGGTACGGCGTCCGCCGCGTCACCTTCGATCGAGCGGGCTACGGCGAATCCACCCGCAACCGCGGCCGGAGCGTCGCGGACATCGTCCCCGACGTCGAGCAGCTCGCGGACGCACTGGGCTTCGATCGCTTCGTGGTGAGCGGCGGCTCGGGCGGCGGGCCGCACTCGCTGGCCGTCGCGGCCCTCCTGCCCGAGCGCGTCATCCGCTGCCAGGCGGCCGTGTCGGTGGCGCCGTACGAGGCGTTCGGCGACGCATGGGTCACGGGCATGACCGAGGGCAACGTCGTCGAGTTCAACGCGGCGCTCCAGGGCGAGGCCGCGCTTTCGGGGCTGTGCACGGACCTGCGGCTCATGAGCCTCCAGCGCCTGCAGGCAGGCCGCCTCGACTGGATGGGCGACGACTACGCCCTGTCGGATGCGGACAAGGCCCAGATGCAGCGGCACTTCATCCGGACCCGCGCGCACATCGCCAACGGGCTGACGGGCAGCGCCGACGGCTGGATCGACGACAACCTCGCGATGGTCAAGCCGTGGGGCTTCGACGTCGCGTCGATCCGCGTGCCCGTCCTGCTGACCTACGGTCGCACGGACGTCCTCGTTCCGGCCGCCCACGGCGACTGGCTCGCCGAGCACGTCCCGGGGGCGATCGCGTGGGTCGACGAGGACAGCGGCCACCTGGGCGCCGACGAGCAGATGGAGCGTGAGTACGCCTGGCTCACCGGCCGCCAGACCGAACCGGCCGCGACGCTCGCCTAACCCTCGAGCTATTCGGGAGAGCCACGAGCCCGCCGCCCGGCTTGCAGGCGTACGACAGCCGACTTCGCGTACGGTGTGCGTCATGAGCCGCGAGGCCGAGGACTTCAACCGTCGACTCCTGCGCGCGCGCGACGCGATGGATCGCGCGTACGCCGAGCCGCTGGACGTCTAGGCGGTGGCCGCGGTCGCCCATGTCTCGGCCGCCCACTTCAGCCGCAGCTTCCGGGCGGTGTTCGGCGAGACGCCGCACCGGTACCTGCAGCGCCGCCGGGTCGAGCGCTCGATGTTCCTGCTGCGCGAGACGGACCGCAGCATCACGGACATCTGCCTCGACGTGGGATTCTCCAGCCTCGGCACGTTCAGCCGGACGTTCACCGAGATCGTCGGCGAGACACCCTCGCGGTATCGGCTCGGTAACGGGCCGATCGTCGCCCCGCACTGCGTGCAGCTGATGGCGATGCGGCCGCGGGTGGGCGCGTTTGAAGCGCCGGAGCTTCGCCGGGCGGATGATTCGAGCAGTTTCGGAGAAGCGCCGGCCGCCATCGCCGCCGTAGGGTGAGCCTCGACGCTATCGACCGCAGAGGAGAACCGCGATGATCACCCGCCTGAACGTCGCCTCGATCTACGTCCTGGACAAGGACGAGGCGCTCGACTTCTAC
>DATAIB010000167.1:0-3743 GCA_036262855.1 Candidatus Limnocylindrales bacterium | reverse complement strand
GTCGTGCCCGCGGTGGTCGTGCCCGGCGCTCCGACCATCGGCGGAAGCGTCGCGGCGGGGCTCACCGCGGGGCTGCCGAGCGTGCTCGGAGCGGGGCTGGCAGCGCCGGTCGCCGGGCTTGCTGGGGCGCTCGCGGTCGGGTCCGACGCCGATGCCGTCGGCGCAGCCCAGGTCGCCGCGAAGGCCGCGACCACCAAGGCGAGGATCGCGAGCAGGCGCGCGGCACGCATCGTCATGGCGACATTCTGCCGCGGCGGTAGGATCACCGGACACCGACGCGACGAACACCGCGCCCGATTGGAGCCCAGCGCCATGACCGTCACCGCGACCAAGCCCCACCCGATCTACCTCGCCGGCACGTGGGTCGAATCCGACGATCGCCTCGAGGTCGACAACCCGGCCGATCCCGGCAATCCCGCGGGCGCCACGTACAACGCGTCGGAGGCGCAGTACGAGGAGGCTGTCACCGCAGCAGTCCGCGCCTTCGAGGAGACGCGTGTGCTCCCGGCCTACGAGCGCGGCCGCGCACTGCGCGAGATCTCCGCGGGCATCAAGGCGCGGCGCGAGGAGCTCGGGCGGCTCCTGTCGATGGAGGCGGGCAAGCCGATCCGCGACGCGTTGGTCGAGGTCGATCGCGCATCGCTGACGTTCCGGCTCGGCGCTGAAGAGGCGGAGCGCCAGTACGGCGAGACGATCCCGTTGGACCTGCTGCCCTCGTCGAAGGGCCGCATGGGCATCACGCGTCGCTTCCCGATCGGGCCCGTGGCGGGCATCTCGCCCTTCAACTTCCCGCTGAACCTCGCCGCGCACAAGGTCGCGCCGGCCATTGCCGCCGGCTGCTCGATCGTCCTCAAGCCACCGAGCAAGGACCCGCTCGTCATGCTCGCGGTCGCGGAGATCATCGATTCCGTCGGCCTGCCGAAGGGCGCCGTGTCGATCCTGCCGATGACCCGCGAGCTCGGCGACCGGATGGTCGCCGACGACCGCTTCAAGCTGCTGTCGTTCACGGGTTCGCCGTCGGTCGGCTGGCGGATGAAGGAGCGCGCCGGCAAGAAGAAGGTCGTGCTCGAGCTCGGCGGCAACGCCGGGGTGATCATCGACAAGACCGCCGACATCGACTGGGCGGTCAAGCGCTCGCTCGTCGGCGCGTTCGCGTACAGCGGCCAGGTGTGCATCAGCGTCCAGCGCATGTTCGTGCACGAGGACGTCCGCGAGGAGTTCCTCGCGAAGTTCAATGCGGGCGTCGCAGCGCTGAAGATGGGCGACCCGCTCGACCCGACGACCGACGTCGGCCCCATGGTCGACGCGACCCAGGCATCGCGCACGAAGCGCTGGGTCGACGAGGCGGTCCAGCTGGGCGGCCGCGTCGTCGCCGGCGGCACGCAGGACGGTGCGTTCTTTGCCCCGACGGTGCTCGAGAACGTGCCGGTGGAGGCGCAGGTCTGCTCGAACGAGGCATTCGCCCCGCTCGTCGTGGTGTTCCCGTTCTCGGACTTCTCGGACGCGATCCGGCAGGTCAACGACTCGTTCTTCGGCCTCCAGACCGGCGTGTTCACGAACGACCTCGGTCATGCGTGGCAGGCATTCAACGAGCTCGAGGTCGGCGGCGTGATCGTCAACGACATCCCGACCTACCGCATCGACCACATGCCCTACGGCGGCGTGAAGGACTCCGGCCTCGGCCGGGAGGGCCTGCGCTGGTCGATCGAGGACATGACGGAGCTCCGGATCATGGTGCTCGCCTCGCCGCAGTAGGTCGCGCGCCGGCGCCGGCCGCGTGGCGGCGCGGGCGCGTGCCGCCGCGCCTGGGCGCCGCCGCGGGCGCGTGCCGCCGCGCCGCGTGCCGCCGACCATCCCGTCACGCCTGCGTGCCGCCGGCCATCCCGTCGCGTCTGTGTGCCGCCGGCCATACCGTCGCGCCTGGCTGCAAACGGCCGTTCCGCGCGGCCTGGGCCCCTCGCGCCGCGCTTGGCCCGGCGATGCCAGTCGAGTCGTCCTTTTGGGGGTCAGGAGCGGGTTACGGCGCGCACATGGTTGTCCGGGCCGCCGATCCCACGCTCAGCCGTGCTGCGATCGCCCTCGTCGCGGCCCCTGTGATGCGCGTAAGCCCCAGATAAGCGCCAAAAGGACAATCCGACTGGCATGCGGAGGATCAAGGCAGCCACGTCCGACGTCGTCGCGGGCCACCGCGAGGCCAAAGCGATCGCTGCGACGCTCGGGCGAGAAGCTCGCGAGACCCGCAGGCGGCGCCGCCTGACACAAGCCGCCGTGGCCGCCCGAATCGGGTGTTCGCGCCAGCGGTACGCGGATTTCGAGCACGGCGATGGCGAAGGCGCTCCGCTCGAGGCGTGGGTGAAGGTCGGGATCGCGCTCGGGCGGCCACTGGCGGTCGGGTTCTCGCGCGATATCCGGGACCCGGAGCCGGCGGACGCCGGCCACCTCGCAGCGCAGGAGCTCGTGCTTCGGCTTGGCAGGCTGCACGGCCGACCGTCGAACGTCGAGCTCCCGACGTCGACAGGGCGCATGCCGCACGTGGCCGACGTCGTGCTGCGCGACGACCGATACCGCGTCCTTTACCTGGTCGAGATCATCAACCGCGTCACGGACCTCGGGGCGACGGCGAGATCGATCGACCGCAAGGCGCGCGACCTCGAGGCGATGGCGGCCGCGATCGGCGGCGAGGCGGGGCCGTACCGCGTCGTGGTCGCGTGGCTCTTCGTCGACTCGGCCGCGAACCGGGCGCTCGTTCGCGCGCACCGCGAGTTCATCCGGTCGAAGGCGTCGGGATCCTCAGCGCGACTTGCGGGCGCGCTCATGCATGGCACGGATGCCGACGTGAGCGGCACCGGCCCCGCGCGCGTCGCCGCTGCGGCGTGGCTCGATTCGAACGCGGGGCGCATCTACCCGATCAGGGTTCGATCGACCTGAGGATCAGTGCGTGACGGCCTTCGCCATTCCGCCGGCGGCGGCATCCACCCCGCAACGGCGAGAGCCTCTCAATCGACCTGGGAGCCTGGAGCCATCGCCGGGAGGCCGATGGTACGCTCGGGCCAGAATCGCACCCTGCCCGAGCCGCCGCCCGCATGTGGCATGGCCTTCGGCCCGAGATTCCCAGCTGTCGACGGGGACGTGATGGACGCCAAGTTCCAGCAAGCGATCGAAGCGGGCTACGCGCTCGACGAGCCGGCGATCATCCTCGGCGGGGCGATGCTCGGCGACGAAGTCGTGGCCGAGCCGCACGTCCAGGTCGCGCTGTCGATGCTCAACCGGCACGGCCTGGTCGCGGGCGCGACCGGCACCGGCAAGACCAAGACGCTGCAGCTCATGGCGGGCCAGATCTCGAAGGCCGGCGTGCCCGTGTTCATCGCCGACATCAAGGGCGACCTGACCGGGCTCGCGGCACCGGGCGATGGGTCCAACCAGAAGGTCGTCGACCGGATGGCCAGCCTGGGGGTGCCGTTCGTGCCCGGCCAGCATCCCGTCGAGTTCCTGTCGCTGTCGGGCAACCTGGGCGCCCAGGTGCGCGCCACCGTGAGCTCGTTCGGGCCGCTCCTGCTCGGCAAGGTCCTCGACCTCAACGAGACCCAGACGAGCGTCCTGGCCCTGATCTTCAAGTACTGCGACGACAACAACCTGCCGCTGCTCGATCTCGCGGACCTCGTCGCGACCCTGAAGTTCCTGTCATCGGACGAAGGCAAGCCGTTCCTCAAGGACTACGGCGGGATGTCGACCGCGACCGTCGG
>DATAIB010000166.1:0-2581 GCA_036262855.1 Candidatus Limnocylindrales bacterium | reverse complement strand
AGCGTCGTCTTCGCGGCGCGCCCCGCGTAGAGCGTCCGCCCGACCAGCGCGCCGTTGCCGTCGAGCACGTCGGCCAGGCGCCACCACGTGCCGTGCCCTGCCGCGATCGTGGCCCGATCGATCGCCTTGCCCAGCGGCGCCGTGCCGGCGCACGCCGCCGAGGCCGGTGTGGCGGTCTTCCCGCCGGCCTCCGCACCCGGCTGGAAGCGGCTCAGCAGCAGCCCGATCGCGAGGAACGCGAGCGGCGCCACGAGCCAGCGTGACCAACGTTTGCCCGACATCTGGACCTCCGCGGCGGGTTGCCGGCGGGAGGGGGCGACGACCGGTGGATGATCGCGCCCCCGCCTCATCCCGCGGCCACCAGCACATCACCTGCCGCTTACCTGCGGCTTATCCGGGGCCGGCGTCTCGCATGACCTCGGTGCTACGCTCCGTCGGTCGTCACCCGACGACACACTGCGCGATCGCGAAGCCGGTGAGAGTCCGGCACAGTCCCGCTACGGTGACCATCGCTCCGGCGATGGAAGTCCGGTCGCCGACTCGCAGTGGCTTGCTCGTCCTTCGAGAGAAAGGCAAGGCACCGCATGCGTACCCCCGGCTAGCAGCCCTCCGCGTCTGCGCGCGCCCCTCGCGCGCCTGCTCGCGCCGCGTCCCGCGGGACCGGCCCGTCACCAACCCGACTCGGAGATCCCATGGCTGCCAAGCGCTCCCTGCCCGCATTCCTGCTCGCGCTGCTGTTCGTCCTCGTCGCGGCGTGCTCGCCCACGGCCTCCACCGCGCCCACGGCAACGACCGCCGTCGTCGAAACGCTCGCCCCCACGCTGGCGCCGACCACCGCGCCGACCAGCACGCCGGTGCCCGCCTTCCCGGTCACCATCACCGACGACGAGGGCACCGCCGTCACGCTCAAGGGCGAGCCGCTCAAGATCGTGTCGCTGACCCCGGCGACCACCGAGACGCTGTTCGCCATCGGCGCGGGGAGCCGCGTCGTGGGCAAGGTCCAGGACGTCGCCAACTTCCCGCCCGAGGCGGCGAGCATCCCAGAGGTCGCGACCTTCGCGGGCGTCGATGTCGAGAAGATCGTGGCGCTGAGCCCGGACCTCGTCGTCTCGGGCGGCGCCGGCCTCACCCAGGGCGACGCGGTCACGAAGCTGCGTGCCGCCGGCATCCCCGTCATCGTCTCGTATCCGACCACGGTCGAGACGGCCATCGACGGCATCAGGCTGCTCGGCAAGGCGACCGGCCTCGTCGATGCCGCGACGCTCCTTGCCGACGCCGTGCAGCGGAAGCTCGGCAACCTCAGGAACGTTGCCATGCAGGCAGCCGCGAAGCCGCGGGTGTTCTACGAGATCGACACCACGGGCGGGATCTTCACGCCGCCCGTCGACTCGATCTACGGGGAGCTGTTCACGATGGCCAACGCGCAGCAGATCGGGGGTAACGCGAGCTACCAGATCTCGCTCGAGCAGCTCGTGGCGGCCGATCCGCAGGTGATCCTGCTCGGCGATGCCGCGTACGGCGCGACGGCGGACGCGGTCAAGAAGCGCGAGGGCTGGGGCGGCATGACCGCGGTCAAGACGGGTGCGATCCTCCCGATCGACGACATCGTGGTCACCCGACCGGGGCCGCGCATCGTGGACGGCCTCGCGGCGCTCATCAGGGCCATCCACCCCGAGCTCACCACGCTCGTGTGTCCGGCGCTCGAGCTCCCGTGCCCGACGCCGGTGCCGGCCGCGTCATGACCCGGGCGCACTGACCGAACCGTGACCGCTGTGACGCTCGCCGCGAGCCGCCACGCCCGACCTTCGATCGCCCGCCGGCCCCTGCTGCTGGCGGCGGTCGGGGTCGGCGCGCTGCTCGCGGTGCTCGTGCTGGGCGTCGCCGCGGGGTCGGTCTTCGTGCCGCCCGGTGACACCGTGGCGATCCTTGCGCACCGGCTGTTTGGCCTGGATCTCGGGATCCGGTGGACGCCGGCCGAGGAGACGATCGTCTTCGACCTTCGGCTCCCCCGCGTGCTCACGGCGATGACCGTCGGCGTGGGCCTTGCGGTTGCCGGCGCGGCGTTCCAGGGCGTGCTCCGGAACCCGCTCGCGGACCCGTACGTGCTGGGTACCGCATCCGGCGCCGCGCTCGGAGCGGCGATCGCGGTGATCCTCCCGGTTCGTGCCGTCGTGCTGGAGTTCGGGCTGCTGCACGGGCTCGCGTTCATCGGCGCGCTCGGCGCCGTGTTCGTGGTCTACCGGCTCTCCCGCGTGGGCGGGCACGGGCAGATGACCTCGCTGCTGCTCACCGGGTACGCGGTCGCGTCGCTGCTCGCCGCGGGGCTGTCGATGGCGATGTTCGCCTCGGGCGCGGGCCTTCGGCAGATCTTCTCGTACCTGCTCGGTGGGTTCGAGGCCGCCACGTGGGTGCGATTCGCGACGGCCCTGCCGCTCATCCTGGGCGCGTGCGGGTTGCTGCTGCTCCGCGCGCGGGCCCTCAACGGGTTCCTGCTCGGCGAGGAGGCGGCTTCGCACCTCGGCGTCGATGTCCGACGCGAGCGCGCGATCCTGCTCGGCCTGGCGTCGCTCGCGACGGCGGC
>DATAIB010000165.1:0-6112 GCA_036262855.1 Candidatus Limnocylindrales bacterium | reverse complement strand
ACGACACCCTCGACCGCGGCGCGGGTTCCGTAGGCGTCGGGCTCGAGCAGCTTCACGTCGGCCATGAGCTGGCGCTTCTCCCGGGCGGAGGGCTCCGGCAGCCCCTTCTCCGGGCGCTTCAGTGCTTCCACGAGCTTCTTCCGCGCCGCGTCGAGCGCCGCGTTCTTGACGTCCGGTGACGGGTGTCCGCCCGCGTCGCCGACGAGGCGCTTGGCATGGGCCTCCGCTTCGGCGATCTGCTGCTCCAGGCGCGCCTTCAGCGCGGGGATATCGCGCTCGGGCGTGCCCTTCTTGCCGCGGAGGCCTTCGATCATGTCGCGCTGCTGCTTGACGTACGCCTCCCACTGGGCGTGCGTGGTGTTCAGGAGGATCTCGGTCATCGAGACGATCTGCTGATCGGCCGCGATCGAGGTCGCCTCGGCGGCGTCCTTCGGTGTCACCCGGCCCTCGTGCAGCTCGGTGTAGAAGTTCGTGTCGAGGCTCTTGTTCGGTGGGAACCCGGCCGCCTCGAGCGCCTTGTACATCTCGGGCACGGCTTCGGCGCTCGCGACGATCATCTGGCGGTCCATCGCCGCCCGCTCCGCCTCGCCGAGCTTCGCGTAGGCCGCGGGATCCTTGGCGGTCACCCGGATCGTGATGTCGCGGTCGCTGTTGAAGCCGACCGTTCCCAGGTCCTGGATGTGGAACTCCAGGTCGGGGAACCGCTTCTGCAGCTCCACGAGCTGCTTGCCGACGTGCTCGTTCGTCACCCCCAGACGCGCTTCCTGGAGACGGGACGACAGTGCGGCTCGCTGCGGCCCGCTGAGGTTGCTCATGTTGTCGATATCGCGCCGGAGCTGGCCGAAGTCGCTCGTTGCCTTCACGGCGTCCACGGCATCCGGCTGCGCCGAGGCGGCATTCTTCGTTGCCTCGGGGCGGACCTTCTGCACACCCTCGTGCGGCTTGGCGCCCTCCGCGCCGTGCTCGCCGAGGATCCCGATGAGGGCGTCGGTGCGCGACGCGCCCGGGCCGGCCTTCTCGACGTTCGCGAGGTTGCTCTCGATCGGCTTCGTCGGGTCGATCGGCTTGGGTCCACCGGAGCCGCCCGGCTCGGCGGGCTTCGCCGCGCCTGCCCCGGGCTCGCCGGGCTTGGCACCGCCGGGGTCGCCGGGCTTGGCGCCGGCGCCCGTGCCGGCAGCGTCGCCCTCGCCGGTTCCCGCGGGCTTCGGCGGGTTGCCGCCGCTCGTGACGACGTCCTCCGATGCCTTGACCTTGGCGCGCGCGAGATCCTGGGCATGCGCGATGACGGCATCGGGTGAGGGCGTGGTGACGTCGACGCCGCCCTTCGCGTTCGTGGCGGCTGCGACATCCGGGTGCCCGGCCCCGGGTCCGGCTGCCTCGTTGCCCGCCGGCTTGGCAGGCGTGTGCGCCGCACCACCCGCGTCCAGCGGCGCCTGCTGTGGCGGCCGCGCCGGGCCGGAGCCAGCGGCGTGCGCGTCCGCGGCGTCCGCGTTGTGCCCTGCGGGCAGCTGCCTCGGCGCCTGGATCTCCGGCTCGCCCTTCTTGGGCGCCTTCTCGACGCCTCCGAAGCCGCCCTGCATGCCGATGACGGTGACCCAGCCCGACTTGAACGCCCGGAGCAGCGCCAGCGCCCGGCGGGCATTCGTCTCGCCGGTGTTCGCGCCCCCGATCTCATCCAGCTCCTTGATCAGGTCCATCGGGATGACGATGACCTGCTGGATGTTCCCGATGACGCCATGGATGTGCAGCGCCTTCTCGGTCTTCTCGAGCTTGCCCACCCAGCTCGGTTTCGCCCCACCCGCAGCGAGGACCTTGCCGAGCCGCGCGTTGCCCATCGCCACGCCGACGCTCGCGACGCTGGTGACGCCGCCGATGACGCCGAGGATGTCGAAGATCGTCCCGACCTCGACCACGTGGCCGGTCCGGACGCGCTTGGCGAGGCTGTCCACGGCGATGATCGCGCCGGCGATGCCGCCGGCCGCCGCCACGGCGACGCCAATCGGACCGGTCACGAACAACCCGACGACCTCGGCCGCCGTGGCGAGGTCCTGGAGCCGCTGCTTGAACCGGCCCGAGCCGCCCTTCGCGGAGCGCATCAACGGATCGACGGTCGCCCCGGCGTACTCCGGCTGGCTGGTGAGCTCCTTGGGCAGCCGGATCGCGATCGAGCCGCGACCGTAGTCGTTGTTCTCGGCGAAGTCGCGGAAGGCGTCCCGAATGGCGAGCGCGTGGCCCGTCGGGCCGGCCGTGTCGCTCTTGCCGTGATAGATCTCGCGGGCGCCAGCGCTGGAGATGTCGATGAGCTGCCAGCGCGGCTTGTCGGTCGTCGATTCCTTCGTCTCGCCGAGCATCATCTGGACGGGCGTGACCTGGCCCGTCTCCTCGCTGGCCAACACGACGCGCGGCCGGTAGTCGCCGCCCTTGAACGATCCCGCTTCCTTCGCGACCCAGGTTTCGTGCTCGCCCTTGCCCTTCTCCCAGTCGTCGCCGGCGACCGTCTTGAGCTGGCCCTCGAGCTGCTTGATCAGCTGGTCGACGTCGCCGTTGCGCTCCTCGAGCGCGTAGGCGAGCGCCGCCTGCTCGCCCTCCATGTCCTTGGACTTCGTGCCCTTGGCGTAGGTCTCCTTGAGCTTCCGCGCCACCTCGAGCCGATGTCGCAGCCCGCTGACCGACGTCGTGTAGGTCGAGAAGCCGCCCTGCGCCGACGCCTTCTTCGCGGCGTCGAGCATCTGCTGCGCTTCCTTGCGCGCCTCGTCCGTCTTTGCTTCCTTGACGTCCTTCTCGAGCTTCGCGAGCTGCGAGTCCTCTTCGTTGAGCGATCCCTTGGCGCGGCTGTTGATGTCCACGACCTTGACGGCGAGCGCCGCGACGCTCGAGGCTCGGATGACGTGGTTCGCGGGGTCGGCCTTCGCCGTGTCCGAGAGCTGCGGGGTCGCGACTGCGCGGACGAGGAACTCGCCCGTGTTCCGGAGGCCGATGGCGCGCTCGTTGAGCGGCTCCGTGACCAGGTCGACGTAGCTGCTGATCAGCGCGCCGACGGTGCGCACGGCATTCGACACGCCGATGAGCGTGAGGTACGCCGCCCGCGCGTCCCAGCCCCAGTCCTCCTTCTCCATCATCTCGATGTCCGCGCGCTCGTCCTCCGCGATGTTGTCCATCGCTCGACCAAGGTTGCGTGCCGCGCCGTGGCCCGGACCCGTCTCTGTCCCGGCGCCCACGCCGGATTTCTTCTCGACCTCCTTCTTCTCGGCAATCGTCTTGCCGGTGACGTCGAAGATCTCCCAGTAGAAGTTGATCGGCTGCATCCGGTTGAAGACTTCGTCCCGCGTCCCGAACGACATCGCGGCGTAGTCGAGCTCCATCGTGAAGTGGTTCGTGGCGCCACTCACGGTCGTCGGGGCGGCCTCGTTGTTGCCGCTCATCGTGATCGTCGCTGGGTACGCCGGCGCGTTCGCGCCACCCTTCGCGCCCGCGATCCGTTCGCCCGGCGTCGCGTTCGTGGGCGTGCCCGTGGCCTGCTTCCGTGCGTCCTCGCCGGTCCCCGCGGTGCCGGTTTCGCCCTTCTGCTGCTGGAAGCCACTCTCCTTGACCGGGTTGGCGACCATCCCGTGCTTTTCGGGGTCACGCGATTCCTGGAGCTTCTCGACTGCCTTGTCGATGCGGGCGTCGAGGGATGCATCGTTCTCGCCTTCGCGCATCTCGACCCACGTCGACGCGTGGTCGAGCGTGATCTGGAGATGTGTCTTGCCGTCCGCGGTCGTGATGACCTGGTACTTCGGATCGCCCTGGAGCGGCTTCGGCTTGGGGGCGCTGGGGTCGCCGGGCGCCTTGCCGTCGATCTGCTTCTCGCCCGGGGCGGGATCGGCCTGCTTCGGCGTTGACGAGCTGCCGCCGGCGCCGGGGTTCTTCGGATCCTTGGGATCCTTGGACTGGCCGCCCTGCCCGCCCTCCTTCTTCTCCTGGCCGTCGCCACCCGGCACGGCCCTGGGATCGTCCTTGGTGCCGCCGCCGCCCGTGCCGGTGCCCTGGCGGCCCAGACCCGAACCGTCCCCTGCGCCCTTGCCACGTCGCTTCCGCAGCTTGGCGACCTGGTCCTTGGCCCAGTCCGGGTTCTGGCCCGGCTTCGCCGGCGTGGCGTCGGTCGCCTTCTTGATCGACTTTCGGATGTCGGCGGCGTAGTCCGCGCCGAGGAACAGGCCCGGGATGAACGCGTACATGCCGATCGCGCCCTTCTCGACGCCGTACATGAGCAGCGACGGATCGTGATGGGCTCGAACGGCCCCGGAGTTCTCCTCGACCTGCAACGTCCAGAACGTGAAGTTCGCGGTGTCCGCGAGCACGACGACGTTGCGCGGCGCCTGGAGGGGCGGATCCTTCTGGTCGCGGACGTCCAGCGGTCCCGTCCGATCGATGATCACGATGTAGTCCATGTACACGATGGCCATGAGGCCGGGGTGGAAGGCGTTCGGGTCGCCCTTGTACTTCTCGTTCGGCTTCAGCGTGTCCGTCGCCTTGAACAGCGCAGCGGCGGCCTTGATCTTGGCCATGGGGTCGTCGCCCATGGACTTGATGTCGGTCCACTGCTCCGCCGGCGTCCCCGCCTTGTCCGCCCGCACCGCGGTGAGCGTCGTCGCGGCTCCGGGGACGTCCGGTCCTTCGCGCTGCACGCTGGCCGCGCGCTGGACGGTCGCGCCTCGCTGCTGGGCCTGGCGCCGCGCGACGAGCCGGCTCACGGCCGCGTTGCCGGCGAGGCGCTGCAGGGCCACGACCTCGCGGGGCCGCACTGCAGCCAGATGACGCGCACCCGCCGAGAACGGCGCGGCCGGGTTGGACGACTCGGTGCCGTTGGGGGCATTCGGGGCAGCCTCTTCCGCCGGGGCATGCTCCCGCGTTGCAGTGGCGCCGGCCTCGCTGCTCACGGTCCGATGCTCGCCCACTCGGCGCCAACAGGGACGCACGAACCCGCTACCCGTTCGGGCAAATCGAGCGCGCCGGTCGGTCATGTGCGCCGCGTTACGTGCTACTTGACAGTAGCCCGATCTCGTGCCATAACGTGCTACGTAGAAGTAGCAACTAGTGGCACAGGAGGTCTGCACTTGCGTACGCTGCGCCCCGGGTCCCATGCCGCGATCCTCGTCCGGCTGGCGATCGTTACGCTCACGATCGCGACGGGCGTGATCCACCTCACCCTCGGCGGACCGCTCTTCACGCTCAACGGCGCCGGCTATCTCGTGGCGGCCGGGGCGATGGTCGTCCCGATCCCGCTCGCACGACGGTTGCGCTGGCTCATCCGGCTTGGGCTCGTCGGGTATGCGCTCGCGGCGATCGTCGGGTGGTACCTGATGGGGCCGCGCTACGACGTCGCCTACGTCGCCAAGGCGATCGAGGTGGCCCTGATCGCACTGCTGCTCCTCGAGATCCGCTCCTTCGACAGCGATCCGGTTCGCCGCGCCCGCCGCACCGTGGCGGCGCTCGTGCGGGCGGGGTGACGGCGATGCGCACGCGTCTCGGCGCCTTCGCCACCCTGGCTCTCGTCGTCGCCCTCGCCGGGTGCGGGGGCATCACCGGCACGTCGTCGCTCGGCTACGCCGAGGCGCCGGCGTCGCTCGAACCGAACAGCCCAACCCTCGCCGCGAAGGACATCGCCTTCACCAAGGCCCAGCTTGATGTTGCGGCCGACACCCCCTTCATCCTCGTGTTCGAGAACCGGGATGGCGTCAGCCACAACGTTTCGATCTACCCGGACGGGGCCGCCACCACCAAGCTATTCGACGGCGTGCTGTTTGCTGGGCCCGCTACGCGTTGGTACCCCGTGCCGGCGCTCGCGGCCGGCACGTACGTCTTCAGGTGCGACCTGCACCCGAACATGACCGGGACGCTCCGCGCGTCGTGATCCGGTGGGCTGCCCGCGGCTAACCGGCGAAGCGGCGCTCGATGCGGGGATCGGGCACGATCCAGATCGCGGCGACGAGGAGGTACAGCGCCACCGACACCGCGGGGAGGAAGAGCGCGAACGCGATCGCGACGGCGTAGAAGAACGGCGACGCCTTGCCCTTGCGATCGGTCTCCATGACCTCGCGGATCGTCGCCGCCTGGCCCGGCGCGTTGATGA
>DATAIB010000164.1:0-3151 GCA_036262855.1 Candidatus Limnocylindrales bacterium | reverse complement strand
GCGTTCCCGACCCAGAACTCGACGTGGTCGACGCCGTTGAGGGGCAGGAAGTCCTTCGCCTCCTTGTAGGCGTCCTTGTTGACGTGGGCGCCGGACTGATTGGCGGCGCCCTGGGCGACGGTGTCGCGGGCAATCGTGTCGGTCATCGAACGGCCGCTCCTGTGCTGCAGCCCGGCCGCGGCGGGCCGGTTCGAGCGATTGCGGCCATGGTAGTCCCGAGGTGTTGCAGCGGCGACAGACACCGTGCCGGCACGGGCGCGCGTGCCACACTCCCGCGCATGACTGACATGCGCGCGCTGAACGACCTTGCGGATCGAATCGACGCCGGGCTCGAGGCGATGCTGGAGATGGGCCCCGCGCTTGCCGCGGGCGAGCCCTGGGGCATCGACGGCGTTGTCGCGCCGGGCCCCGAATCCTCTTGGGGACCGCGCGAGGTCCTCGCCCACGTCGCCGAGATGTTCCCGTTCTGGATGGGCGAGATCGAGCTGATCCTCGACGCCGGCGCCGACGGCGAGCCGCTGGGCTTCGGCCGGCTGGAGGCGGACGACCTGCGGGTCGCGATCATCACGCGGGACCGGCAATTCCCCGCGCGGGAGCTGCTCGGTCGCGTGGAGGCGGAGGGGCGGCGCGTGTCGCGCCGGCTGCGAGCGCTCAACGAGGCGGACGCGGCCACGGTGGGTCGTCATGTGACCCGTGGCGACCTGACGGTGCGCGAGATCGCCGAGCGGCTGATCGTGAGCCACCTCGAGGGGCACGTGAACCAGCTGCGCGAGTCCGTGGGCCAGGGCGTCTGACCCGGCGCTAGTCCTCCGGGACGCCGGCCTCGAGCTGCTCGCCCAGCTCCACGGTCCGGCGGAACGCCGCCCACACCGCTTCGGAGAGCACCGTCCGCAGTCGACCGGACTCCAGCTCGTGGAGCGCCGCCGCGGAGGTGCCGCCGGGCGACGTGACCATGTTGCGGAGCTGCGCCGGGTGCATGCCGGACTGCTTCGCGAAGAGCGTCGAGCCTTCCAGCGTCTCGATCACGATGTCGTGCGCCACGTGCCGCGCGAAGCCCAGATGGACCGCGGCGTCGATGAGCGCCTCCATCACGAGGAACACGTAGGTTGGGCCGGTGCCGGAGACGGCGGTGGCCATCGCGACGAGCTTCTCGTCATCGACGGCAATCTGCGTCCCGAGGGCCGACAGCATCATCGCGGCCCACTCGCGCTGTTCCGCGGAGACGTCAGGCGTCGCGTACCAGACCGTCACGCCCTTGCCGAGCTGCGCAGGCGTGTTGGGCATCGCGCGCACGACCTCGGCATGGCCCAGATGCCCTGACAGCGCCTTGGACGTGGCGCCCGCCAGCACCGAGATCACGAGCTGACCCGGTTTGAGCGCACCCCGCAGCTCGCGACCGACGCGCGCGAGCATCTGCGGCTTGATCCCGAGCAGGACGATGTCGGCGCCGGCGACGGCGGCAGCGTTCGATTCGACCGTCCGGATCCCGTGCGCGCGTTCGAGCGCCTCGCGGCGGTCGGCCCGCGGGTGCGAAGCGACGACATGGTCCGGCGCGACGAGGTTGCCCCGGAGGAGGCCGGCGACGATCGCCTCGGCCATGACCCCGGAGCCGACCGTTGCGATCGTGCGACCCGCGAGCGACGACATGGGGCGGGAGTATGGCATGGGCCGCTTGCGGCTCCGATCGAGCCGCGCGCGTCAGGCGGCCGCGGCCGCCGGCGTCAGCGAGGTTTGGCGGCGTCCACCGCGGCGCGCGCTTCGTCCCGGTTCGCGAACCAGGTCGCGTCGATCGCCGTGTAGTTCGACCACTCGGTCGGCAGCTGGTCCTCGGGGAAGATCGCGTTCACCGGGCACTCCGGCTCGCAGGCGCCGCAGTCGATGCATTCGTTCGGGTCGATGAACAGCTTGCGGTCGACGCCTTCCTCGTAGTGGATGCAGTCCACCGGGCACACCGAAACGCACGACACGTCCAGCACGTCGATGCACGGCTCGGCGATCACGTACGCCATTGAGGGAGCTCTCCTTCGATCGATGGACGCCCGATTGGCGCCCGAAGGGTAGCACCGGCGCCCGGCGCGCTCGGCGGCCGCTGCGCCACCTTGACATGGCATCTCCCGTGCCCGGACACTCCCACGACACACCTGCGGGCCGGAAGCTGCGAACCTCGGGCCCGAGCGTCCCGGCAGGTTCGAATCACGCCGGGACAGGCGAAGCAAACGACGAGAGCCGCACGAGGAGCACGTGGCGACCCTCACCCACACCGATCCTGCGTCCAGCGATGTCGATCCCGCGCGCGCCAAACCGGCGAGCAGCGGTGCGACCGGCGCGCCCGCCGCGGTCCGGCTCGACGGCCTGGTCAAGCGCTTTGCCGGCGAGGCGGGCCGGCGCGTCGCCAGGGCGACCGGCGCGAAGGCGGGCGCGGGCGATGTCGTGTCGGCGGTCGATGGCGTCGACCTCGAGATTGCCGACGGCGAGTTCTTCTCGATGCTCGGCCCGTCGGGCTCCGGCAAGACGACGACGCTCCGCCTGATCGCCGGCTTCGAGCTCCCGACCGAGGGTCGCGTGTGGCTCCACGGCGTCGACGTGACGAGGAAGCCGCCGTTCGAGCGCGACGTCAACACGGTGTTCCAGGACTACGCGCTGTTCCCGCACATGACGGTCGGCGACAACGTCGCGTACGGGCTCACCGTTCGGAAGGTGCCGAAGCCCGAACGGACGCGCCGCGTCGGCGAGGCGCTCGAGATGGTCCGGCTGTCAGGCTACGAGCGCCGCAAGCCCGCGCAGCTCTCGGGCGGGCAGCGCCAGCGAGTCGCCCTCGCGCGCGCGCTCGTGAACCGCCCGCGGGTGCTGCTGCTCGACGAGCCCCTCGGCGCCCTGGACCTGAAGCTCCGCGAGGAGATGCAGCTGGAGCTCAAGACGATCCAGCAGGAGGTCGGGATCACGTTCGTCTACGTGACCCACGACCAGGCCGAGGCGCTCACGATGAGCGATCGCCTGGCGGTCTTCAACCGGGGTCGCATCGAGCAGCTCGGGACGCCCGCGGACCTGTACGAGCGACCCGCGACGGCGTTCGTGGCCGGCTTCGTCGGCACCTCCAACCTGCTCCGCGGCGATGCCGCCCGAGCGCTGGCCGGCGAGGATGGCCTGTTCA
>DATAIB010000163.1:0-3422 GCA_036262855.1 Candidatus Limnocylindrales bacterium | reverse complement strand
GTTGCCGACCTGGACACCGCCGGACTTGTTGCCGTCGGGGCCGACCTTGGCGTACGGCTGGACCGACCAGCGGTGCGACCAGATCGTCCAGGTCGGCGCGCCGGCCTCCTCGCCCTCGCCGGCGTGGATCGCCTGGAAGTGGTCGATGTAGCCGTCGGGCTCGTCGAAGTTGCCATCGTTGTCGTAGTCGTTGCGGTCCCAGACGTCGAACTGGGCGAGGTAGTCCTTGATCTGGGCGTCGGTCTGCCCGTCCGCCTTCATCTTGGCGTACCAGGCATTGCCGGCATCCGCGATGAAGTGCCAGGCGCCGCCGAAGTCCTCGACGCTGTTGTCGCCGTACGTCGACGCGTTGCCCGGGACCGTGACCCACGGGCTCACGTCGCCGGCCGCAGTGAAGTTGCCGGACGACTGCGCCTCGTAGAAGTCCTTGAACGACGGTGCGGCGCCGAAGAACAGGTCGTGGTAGTAGGCGGTGTTGAAATCCGAGACCCAGTGCGTGCTGTTGTCGGTCGGCGCTGCCGAGTCGTAATCCGGGTTGGGCTGGCCGTCCACGATGGCGCGGTTCGGCTTCGGGATCTGGTTGTGGAGCGGTCCCGGGACGCGCCCGAGCTTGCCGCTGCCCTGGTCGCCGAACTCGGCGAGGATCGTGAAGATGTGGCCGGTGCCGGAGACCGCGGCCTGGTAGTACTTGTCGTCGCCGAGGGCGATGACGCCGTCCTTGTTCGGCGACGCCTTGCCAGACAGGATCAGGTCCATCGCCGCCTTGCGTCGGGCGTTCTGGCGCTCGGTGAACGGGCCGGGCCGGTTGTCCGGCCGAGCCGCCGTGGCACCGCCGCGTGCGGACGGGGCCGCGGTGACGGGCGCCGCCAGGCTGGTGACGATCGCGCCGAGCGCGACGCCGGCCAGCGCTGTACGCGCGAGCTTTCGCATGAGTCCTCCTCCGAGAGTGGGCTGCTCTCCGGCCGGCGACCTCCGCCGGTTGAATACCTGCGGGAGGCTAGCGGGCATCGCGGGATGTGGTGTTGCACGCCGGAACCGCCCGTGGCGCTCCCTGTAATGCGCGCTCGATGGTTCCGCGATCCGGATTACAGGCGGACACGTCCCGCCATGCATCCGGCTGAGAGTGGCCTGGCTGCACAGTGACGCCCCAGAAGGAGGTACCGAATGGTTCCACTGCTGCTTTGGATCCTCGGCGTGCCGGGGCTGATCATCCTGCTGCTTCTGCTGCTGGGGATCGTCCACCTCTAGACCCGCCGATCACTGACTGGCGGCCGGCAACCCCGGCCGCCTGTCGCCACGCTCGACCTGTCGCCACGCACGAACGAGCGTGGTAAGGTCCGGCCAACGCATCGATCGGGACACGCTGATCGACGTGAGATCGCCCAGAGAGCCGGGCCACGGCTGGAAGCCCGACCGATCGAGCCTCGAACGTCAGTACCACCCGTGAGCGGCCGGTGAACCGGCCCGGGTCCGCCCGTTAGCGCGGCTGAGAGCGCACGTTCGAACCGTGGGACCCCCGGATCGAGCGTGAAGTGCAGGTGGAACCGCGGGAGTCGAGCTGTCGACCTCTCGTCCTGTCAGTGGACGAGGGGTCGTTCTGATTCTCGGAGGTGACGGACATGGCAGGCGAGGCGCAGGAGCAGGAACCGGAGATCCTCGAAGCACCGGCGCGGGGCTCGGTCGACGAGTTGCTCGACGCGGGCGCGCACTCGGAGCTGGACGCGATGCGCCACTCGGCGGCGCACGTGATGGCCGAGGCGGTCCTTGACCTGTTCCCGGGCACGAAGCTCGGCATCGGGCCGGCGATCGCCGACGGCTTCTACTACGACTTCGAGGTGGCGCAGCCGCTGACGCCCGGCGATCTCGAGGCGATCGAGGCCCGGATGCGCGAGAGCGTCGCCGCGGACCATCCGTTCGTGCGCAAGGAGGTCTCGTTCGACGACGGACGCGCCGTGGAGGAGGGTGCCGGCCAGTCCTTCAAGCTCGAGATCCTGGACGACCTCGCGTCGAAGGCCGAGGCGGCCGGCGAGCCGCGCCCGCCGATCACCTTCTACGAGCACGGGCCGTTCAGCGACCTGTGCCGCGGCCCGCACGTCGAGAGCACGGGCAAGATCGGACCGTTCAAGCTGCTGTCGGTTGCCGGCGCGTACTGGCGCGGCGACGCGAAGCGGCCGTCGCTGCAGCGCATCTACGGCACGGTGTGGCAGTCGCAGGCGGACCTCGATGCCTTCCTCTGGCGCCGCGAAGAGGCGAAGAAGCGAGACCACCGCCGGCTCGGCGTCCAGCTGGACCTGTTCAGCTTCCATGACGTGAGCCCCGGCGCGCCGTTCTTCCATCCCAAGGGCCAGCACCTGTGGCGTGCGCTGGAAGGCGCGATGCGCGAGCTGCAGGCCCGGCGCGGCTACCTGGAGGTGGCGACGCCGATCGTGGTCAGCGAGCGGTTGTGGCGGCAGTCGGGCCACTGGGACCTGTACAAGGACAACATGTTCCTCGTCGAGTCCGAGGACCAGATGTTCAGCCTCAAGCCGATGAACTGCCCGGAATCGACGTTCGTGTAT
Organism: Candidatus Limnocylindrales bacterium; assembly: GCA_036262855.1. Lineage (GTDB taxonomy): Bacteria > Chloroflexota > Limnocylindria > Limnocylindrales > CSP1-4 > UBA5189. The sequence continues at coordinate 864 of DATAIB010000163.1, read as the reverse complement.
CGCGCCCGCCGGAGGTCCTACCGCGACCTGCCGCTGCGCTATGCGGAGTACGGCCGGCTCCACAGGAACGAGCTCTCGGGCGCCCTGAGCGGCCTCACGCGCGTCCGCCAGTTCGTCCAGGACGACGCCCACATCTACGTGCGGCCGGACCAGCTCATGGACGAGATCCAGGCGCTGCTCGGCGAGGTCCGCGAGGCGTACTCGTGGTTCGGGCTCGTGCCGCGGTTCTCATTCGCCACGAAGCCGGACAAGGCGATCGGCGATCCCGCGCTCTGGGAGAAGGCCGAGCGCCTCACGATGGAGGCCTTCGCGGCCTCGGACATCACGTACGAGCTCAAGCCGAAGGACGGCACGTTCTACGCGCCCAAGATCGATATCTACATCGACGACGCCCTCGGGCGCGAGTGGCAGATGGCGACGATCCAGATCGACCTCACGATGCTGCCCGAGCGCTTCGACCTCACGTACGACGACGAGAACGGCGAGCAGGTCCGCCCGATCGCGCTCCACCGCGCCATCTACGGCTCGCTGGAACGGTTCATCGGGATCCTCGTGGAGCACTTCGGCGGCGCGTTCCCGCTCTGGATCGCGCCGGTGCAGGCGGTCGTGATCCCGATCGCCGACCGGCACGCCGAGGCGGCGCGCGAGCTGGCCAGAGGCCTGGGCGGCCTGCGCATATTCGGGCGTGCCGAAAGCGGGCGCCCCCGACTTCATGTCGACATTGGAGGTGAAGCCACCATACATCGCCGGCGCCCCCGGCCGCACGATCTGGGTCAGCGCAATGCCGGCAAGCGCTTCCGCATGCTGTTGGGCGAGCGCCCCGGCCAATGTCACGGGCGACATCGCGCCCGCCAGCGTGAAGGG
>DATAIB010000162.1:0-2061 GCA_036262855.1 Candidatus Limnocylindrales bacterium | reverse complement strand
CCGGATGGCCGACGTGCTCGATGAAGACCTGCTCGAGCGAGGGGTCGGCGACCTCGAAGTGGGTCACCCGCGCGCCGGCGGTCACCGCCGCGGCCAGGAGGTCGTCGGCCTCGACGTCGTTGTCGATCTCGATCTCGACGTTCTGGTTCCCGGGCCGCAGGAGCCGCGCGCCGGAGACCGACGAGAGCCAACCCAGGTCATGGTCGCCGCGAAACGCGATCAGCACCATGCGCCGGCCCGTCGAGCGCTTGACGTCGCGCAGCGTGCCGGCAATCACCGTGCGGCCGCGGTCGACGATCGCGACCGATTCACACATCTGCTCGGCGGTCTCCATCTGATGCGTCGAGAGGATCACCGTCTTGCCTCGGTCACGAAGCTCCAGCATCGCCTCGCGCATCCGGACGATGTTCACCGGATCCAGGCCGGTGAACGGCTCGTCCAGCAGGAGGATGTCCGGGTCGTGGAGGACGGCGGCGATGAACTGGATCTTCTGCTGGTTGCCCTTCGAGAGCTCGTCAGCGCGCCGGTCCGCGAAGTCCGGGACCTGGAAGCGGTCGAGCCACGCCCGCGCTCGCTTCCTCGCGATGTCGACCGGAAGGCCCTGCAGTGTCCCGAAGAACACCAGCTGCTGGAGCACCGGCATCTTCGGATACAGGCCCCGCTCCTCCGGGAGGTAGCCCCACGTTCGGCGCGGCAGGGTCCGGTGATCCTGGCCGCGCCACGTGATCGAGCCACTGTCCGCACGGAGCACCCCAAGGGCGATCCGCATCGTCGTCGTCTTGCCGGCGCCGTTCGAGCCGAGGAAGCCGAAGACGTGGCGCTCGGGGACCTCGAGCTGGAGGCCGTCGAGCGCGCGCACGGGGCCGAACTGCTTGCGCAGCCCGGTGATGGCAAGGGACATCGTGCGCCGGAGCATAGCCCCGGACCCCTCCCGGGTCCGTCGCCCGATCGTACGGGTTCGGGGTTGCGGGAGATCACGCAACCCGTGCGCTACCGTTGGCGCATGCCAACCAAGCGTTCGTCGACGAAGGGGTCGCTGCGCGAGCGCCTCATCGTCAGGCCGGGCACGAAGGTCAAGCTCGCGGACCATGACCCCGCGGAGACCTACGGGTTCAAGAAGGACGCCGCCACGCCCAAGATCGATGCCGACGTCGAGCGCCTCGCCGCCCTCCAGGAGCGGCTCTGGGCCGAGCACAAGCGGCGGCTGCTGATCGTCCTCCAGGGCATGGACGCGTCCGGCAAGGACGGCACCGTCAAGCACGTGATGACGGGGTTTCACCCGCTCGGCTGCCGGGTGGTCGGGTTCGGGGTCCCGTCCGAGGTCGAGCTCGCGCACGACTACCTGTGGCGCGTCCACCAGGTCGTGCCGGGAAACGGCGAGATCACGATCTTCAATCGCTCGCATTACGAGGACGTGCTCGTCGTGCGCGTCCACAACTTCGTGCCCGAGGAACGCTGGTCGAAGCGGTACGACCAGATCAATGCGTTCGAGTCGACCCTCGCTGCCGAGGGCACCACGATCCTCAAGTTCATGCTCCACATCAGCCCCGCGGAGCAGCTGGAGCGCTTCAAGGAGCGCTACGAGGACCCCACGAAGCGCTGGAAGTTCAAGATGGGCGACCTCGAGGAGCGCAAGCGCTGGGACGACTACATGGCGGCCTACGAAGCCGCGCTGTCCCGCTGCTCCACCGACGCGGCCCCGTGGTTCGTGATCCCGTCGGACAGGAAGTGGTTCCGCGACCTCGCGATCGCCGACATCGTCGCGGACACGCTGGCCGACCTCGACCCCCAGTACCCGCCCATGGACGACTTGCCGAAGAACCTGGTGATGACCTGATCGTCATGGACGAGCGCACGACGCCGACAGCGATCCACGCGGATCGAACTGCGGGCACCCTCGACCTGGACTGGGCCGACGGTCACCACACCACGTACGTCGCGCACGACCTGCGCTGGCTGTGCCCGTGCGCGTTCTGTCGCGGCGAGGCCGGGATGCCGGGCTGGCTCGACACGTCGCCGACGCTGACCGCCGAACAGACTCGGCTGGTGGACGTGCACATC
>DATAIB010000161.1:0-5140 GCA_036262855.1 Candidatus Limnocylindrales bacterium | reverse complement strand
GTGGACCCTGCCGCGCGGGTCATGGAACGGCTGGTCGGTCGCGGCGAAGACGACACCCGACGTGCCCAGCGACAGCGCCATGCTGCCAGGCGAGACCACCCCGACCCCGACCGCGTTCGCGGACTGGTCGCCGCCGCCCGCGACGACGGGCGTGCCGGCGCGCAGCCCGGTGGCCGCGGCGGCGCTCGCCGTCACGCGACCCGTGACTTCGGGCCCTTCGTGCGTCCGCGGCAGCCAGGCGCCCGGGATCCGCAGCGCCTCGAGCATGTCCGGCGACCAGTCGCGCGCCGCCAGGTCGAAGAGCAGCGTGCCGGCCCCGTCGGCTTTGTCGAGCGCGTGCTCGCCGGTCAGCTGCAGACGCACGTAGTCCTTCGGCAGCAGCACGTGGGCCGCCTGCTCCCAGATGGCCGGCTCGTGGTCGCGAACCCACACGAGCTTGGGCGCCGTGAGCCCCGTGACGGCGTCGTTGCCGGTGATCTCGATCAGCCGTTGCCGCCCGACGGCCGAACGGATCTCGTCGCACGCGTGGGCGGTCCGCTGATCGTTCCAGAGGATCGCCGGCCGGAGCACGCGATCTGCCGCATCGAGGAGCACGAGGCCATGCATCTGGCCGGTGAGCCCGATCGCCGCGACCGAGGCGGGATCGATCCGGGTCGTCGCAAGCACCTGGCGAATCGCGCCCACCGCCCCATCCCACCACAGCGCGGGCTCCTGTTCGCTCCAGAGCGGCTGCGGCTGCTCGAAGCCGTACTCCGAGGTGCCGATGCCCACGACGGCCCCCGATTCATTGACGAGGACGGCCTTCGTCGCCGTGGTCGAGACGTCGATGCCGAGGACGTGGCTCACGGCGCCATCGTGGCGCGTGCGGGCCGAGCCTGCCGAGTCCGCCGAGCCCGTTCGGTCAGCCCGCGCTCCAGATCCGGCGGTTCACGGCGCCTTCGAGCCGCTCCTGGCCGCCCGAGATGGGCGCCGGATCGAGATCCTCGGCGTCGACCTTCGCGGCGAGATCGGCCAGCGAGGCCGACCCGTCCATGATCGACCGCCCGAGCTCGCCATCCCAGCCCGCGTAGCGCGCTGCGAGCGGCTTCGACAGCGTCTCGCGTTCGATCATGTCGGCCGCGACCAGCAGCGAGCGCGCGAGCGTGTCGATCGCGCCGATGTGCGCGTGGAACAGGTCCGTCCGGCTGATGCTCTGGCGCCGCAGCTTCGCGTCGAAGTTGAAGCCGCCGGTCGTGAGCCCGCCGCCCTTGAGGATCTCGTACACGGCCAGCGACAGCTCGTCGACCGAGTTGGGGAACTGGTCCGTGTCCCAGCCGTTCTGGTAGTCGCCGCGGTTGGCATCGATGCTGCCGAGCATCCCGTGCGCCACGGCGTACGCCACCTCGTGGTGGAAGCTGTTGCCGGACAGCGTCGCGTGGTTGGCCTCGAGGTTGAGCTTGTATTCGCCCTCGAGGCCGTGCCGGACGAGGAAGCCGTGGACCGTCGCCGCGTCGTGGTCGTACTGGTGCTTCGTCGGCTCGTGCGGCTTCGGCTCGATCAGGAGCAGCCCGTCGAACCCGATCTTGTGCTTGTGCTCAGCAACGAGGTGCAGGAACCGGGCGAGCTGCTCGTCCTCCCGCTTGAGGTCCGTGTTCAGGAGCGTGTCGTAGCCCTCGCGCCCGCCCCACAGCACATAGTTCCGGCCGCCGAACCGCTGCGTGGTCTCGAGCATCAGCTTGACCTGGGCCGCGGCGTACGCGAAGACCTCCGGGTTGGGGTTCGTGGCGGCGCCGGACATGAACCGCGGGTGGGTGAACAGGTTGGCCGTGCCCCACAGGAGCTTGACCCCGCTCGAGGCGATCCGCGCCTCGACCATGTCCATCACCGCGTCGAAGATCCGGCGGGTCTCGCGCCCGTCCGCGCCCTCGGGGGCGATGTCGCGATCGTGCACGCAGAAGTACGGCACGCCGATCTTGGTCAGGAACTCGAAGGCGGCGTCGAGCTTCATCTCCGCCGCGACCAGCGGGTCGAGCCCGGGCGCGTTCCACGGGCGATCGAACGTGCCGGCGCCGAACATGTCCGTGCCGCCCCAGGCGAACGAGTGCCACAGGCAAACGCCGATTCGGAGGTGCTCCTCCATGCGCTTGCCCAGCACTGTGCGATCCGGCTCGTAGACCGCAAATGCGAGGGGATCGTCGCCACCGGCCCCGCCGAAGCGGATGCGGTCGGGGATCTCGGGGAAGAAGGGCGTGCTCACGGGACCTCCAGCGCACTCGAAGGGGGAGGGGAGGTTTTGTCGGACGGTATCACATACCCTTCCCGGGACATGCTCCACCTCTCCGCCGGCGACGTCCAGGCGAGCATCGCGCCCGAGGCCGGCGGGCGCCTCGCGTCGCTCGTCGTCGCCGGTCGCGAGCTCCTCGTCGGCCGGGCGGGCAACGAGGGGCAACCGATGCGCTGGGGCTGCTACCTCATGGCGCCGTGGCCCGGGCGACTCGAGAACGGTCGCTTCACGTGGCGCGGTCGCACGATCCAGCTCCCCCGGACCCATGGACGGCACGCGATCCACGGGCTCGTCTGGAATCGGCCGTGGTCGATCGAAGAAGCGTCACCGTCTCGGGCAACGCTCGCCTGCGCGCTCCCGCCCCAATGGCCCATGGGCGGGGTGGTCCGGCAGACGATGACGCTCAAGCCGGAGTCGCTGACGCTGGAAGCGTCCGTGACGGCCGGCGAACCGATGCCCGCGGCGCTCGGCTGGCACCCGTGGTTCGACCGGGCGGGCGACCCGGTGCGCCTCACGCTCCACGCCGACCTGGTCCAGGAGGTCCGCCGGATGATCCCGACCGGGCGCGTCCTGCCCGTCGCGGGGAGCCGCGACCTGCGCGGCGGGCCCGTGATCGCGAATCGGCGCCTCGATATCGGCTATGTGGACGCCGCGAGCCCCGCTACGGTGGAGTGGCCGGACCTTCGCCTGAGCCTGGCGTTCGAGCCCTCGCCCGCGCCCGTCGTCGTGTACACGCCGTGGAATGCCGTCTGCCTGGAGCCGCAGACAGCGCCGCCGAACGCGCTCGCGCTGCCCGAGGCGGACGCCCGCGCCGTCGGCGTCCGGTTCCTCGCCGCGGGCGAGACGATGTCCGCGCGGCTCGAGCTCCGCTGGGAGCGCCGCGCGAGCGCCTGATCGCGCCGGTGGGCTGATCGCGCCGGCACTCCCGGGATATCCTCGCTGACCCGGGGAGGGCAGGAGGAGGCGCAATGCGGCCGCATCGGATCGTCCTCGCGTTCGCCGTGGTGGCGCTCGCGGCTTCCGCGCTGACGCTCGCTCGCCCGGGCCGCGTGCTCGCGCTGACCCAGAACGTCTACTCGGCGTTCAAGACTGTGGGCGCCGGGCACACCTACCCCAACGGGGCGTGGGGCTTCACCGACGGCTGCGACGTCGGGCTCGCCAGCGGACAGGAGTATCGCTGCGCGGCGGAGTTCGACATGTCGAACATCCCCAGCAGCTCCAAGATCATGTCAGCAGTCGTGGCGCTCAAGAAGACCGGCGGCTGCCCCGCGAACGACTGCTCGGTCGACCTCGCGATCTATGCCGGCAACGGCAACGACGACGTCGGCGACGTCCTCCTCGGCTCGGTGGCGGCCACATTCAGCCCGGGAACGACGACGAAGCAGTTCAACGTGCTCGGCCAGGTCCAGGACCAGATCAGCAACGGCGGCGACTACTTCGGCATCCGCCTGTCGCGCAACGCGTCGACCACGGACTCCGCGGTTCAGAGCTTCGGGCTGTCGGACTTCAAGCTGACCGTCTCCTTCATCTACCGGCCCGTCGACGTGAACGTGACCCTCGGCGGCCTCGGCCAGGGCACCGTCACGAGCGACCCGACCGGCATCGACTGCGGGTCGACGTGCACGTGGTGGTTCGAGTGGCTTGAGCCCGTGACGCTGACGGCGGATCCGCAGAACGGCGGAACCTTCAGCCACTGGGAAGGCGGGGAGTGCGACGGGTCGACGAACCCGGTTTGCTCGTTCGACGTCCCGGCGCTGCCGGTCGACACCACGGCGGTCTTCGACCAGATCGGGCCGCCGATCTCCGCGCCGCCGCACGCGACACCGACGCCCCAGCTGACGCCGCCGCCACTGACGCCCGCTCCGACGGCGAAGCCGAGCAGCGGTCCTGCCGCAACGCAGGTCGTGGTCCCCACGAGCGCACCGCCGACCGACGCCGTGGCCTCGGACGGCACGGTGATCACGCCGGCGCCGCCGGTGGCTGCGGGCGCGACGCCGGCGCCGACGATCGTCGGTCTCGACACCGGTCCGGGCGAGGCAGCCGCGACGGGCGGTGTGCCGCTGCCGATCGTGATCGTGCTGATCCTGGTCCTGGGTGCGGTCGTCGGGGGTGGCGTGTACTGGTTCACGAAGCGCCAGCAGGCCGGGGCGCCGTAGCGGCACGGATCGCCGCCGGCGGGGCCTACAGCTCCAGCGCCGCCTTCGCGTACAGCGCCGCGCCGACCGCCATCGCGGCCTCGTCGAATACCACCGTGCTCGAGTGGTTCTGTGGATAGCCCTCGAGCTCGCGGTCACGCGGCCGCGCGCCCAGGTCGACCATGACGCCCGGGATCCGCTGCAGCACGAATGACCAGTCCTCGGCCGGCATGATCGGGGCGGCCATCGTGTGGACGTCCGCCTCGCCCACGAGATCCGTCGCGATCGCCAGGACCCGTTCGAAGACGTCCGGATCGTTCATCGTGACGGGATAGATCTCCTGGAATCGCACGTGGACGCCCAGTCCGTGCGCGGCCGCGACGCCCTCCGCGACCCGCCGGATGAGCTCCGGCATCGCCGCACGCCGAGCGTCCGAGACACAGCGGAACGTCCCCTCGAGGTATGCACGCTCCGGGATCACGTTGTGCGTCGTGCCGGCGGCGATGTGCGCGACGGTGAGAACGGCCGGATCGAACACGTCCACCGATCTCGTGACGGCGCTCTGGAGCGCGAGCACGATCTCGGCGGCCACCGGGATCGGGTCCGCGGCCAGATGCGGCGTGGAGGCGTGGCCACCGCGGCCGTGGATCGTGATGAAGAAGTTGTCGGCGGAGGCCTGCATCGGCCCGGGCCGGGAGTGGAGCTCGCCGGACGGGTAGCGCGCCGAGATGTGCACCGCCAG
>DATAIB010000160.1:0-1987 GCA_036262855.1 Candidatus Limnocylindrales bacterium | reverse complement strand
GTCATCATCCAGGAGCTGATCCGCAACGTCGCCCAGGAGCACGCCGGCGTGTCGGTGTTCGCGGGCGTCGGCGAGCGCAGCCGCGAGGGCAACGACCTCATCCACGAGATGACCGAGTCGGGCGTCATCGCGAAGACCGCGTTCGTGTTCGGCCAGATGAACGAGCCGCCGGGTGCGCGCCAGCGGGTCGGCCTGACCGGCCTGACGATGGCCGAGTACTTCCGCGACGAGGAGGGCCGCGACGTCCTCCTGTTCATCGACAACATCTTCCGGTTCACCCAGGCCGGCGCCGAGGTCTCGGCGCTCCTCGGGCGCATGCCGTCAGCGGTCGGCTACCAGCCGAACCTCGCGACGGAGATGGCCGGCCTGCAGGAGCGGATCACCTCGACGAAGAAGGGCTCCATCACCTCGCTCCAGGCGGTGTTCGTCCCCGCCGACGACTACACCGACCCGGCGCCGGCGACGACCTTCGCCCACCTCGACTCCACGATCCGCCTCGAGCGGTCGATCGCCGAGCTCGGCATCTACCCCGCGGTCGATCCGCTGACCTCGACGTCCACGATCCTCGACCCGCTCGTCGTCGGGCAGGAGCACTACGACGTCGCGCAGGAGACGAAGCGCGTCCTCCAGCGCTACCGCGACCTCCAGGACATCATCGCGATCCTCGGCATCGATGAGCTGTCCGAGGAGGACAAGGCGACGGTCGCGCGAGCGCGCCGCCTGCAGCGGTTCGCGTCGCAGCCGTTCTTCGTCGGCGAGGTCTTCACCGGCCGGCCCGGCAAGTACGTCTCGATCAAGGAGACCGTCGCGTCCTTCAAGGAGATCCTCGCCGGCAACGCGGACACGCTGCCCGAGCAGGCCTTCTTCCTTGCCGGCACGCTCGACGATGTCCGCGAGAACGCGGCGAAGCTCAACGCATAGGTGATTGCCTGGGGCGGGCGCATCCTGCCAAATTCCACTGCCAGGAGCACTGGGCGCGCTCTGACGCCGGATTCCAGGTCAGATATGCCAACACTGGCATGTTTGGCAACGAAATCGGGCGATTCGGGCGCTCCGAGGGCTTCGCACCGTGCCTAAGCCTCCTGACATGAGAATTTGGCGCAGTAGCGGCCCGGACGCCATGGCGGAGGTCAGGTAATGCCACTCCAACTCGAAATCGTCACGCCGGAACGGCTCGCGTACTCGGACACCGTGGATAGCGTCGTGCTGCCGGGCTCCGAGGGCGAGATGGGGGTCCTCCCGCATCACGCCCCGCTGCTGGCCACGCTCGGCATCGGCGAGCTGCGCATCCGGAAAGGCGGCGCCGAGGAGGCGTTCGCCATCGTGGGCGGCTTCGTGCAGGTTCGGCCGGACAAGGTGGTCGTGATGGCGGAGACTGCCGACATGGCGTCGGAGATCGATCTCGAGAAGGCGCAGGAAGCCAGGCGCGAGGCCGAGCGAGCACTGGAGTCCGGCTACCACGAGGGCGCCGACCTCTCCATCGCCCGGGCGCAGCTCCAGCAGGCGCTGCTCCGGATCCGGCTCGCCGAACGCCGTCACCGCGAGGGCCCGCGGCGCCCGTCCTGAGCGGACGGCATGGCTGGTCAGGGTCACAACTGAGGTGTCGGGTTCGTTGAGTGCAGCCCATGGCTGACGCAAGGCCGTTCCACTGGGAGTACCAGCCGCCCTCGGTTGCCCGGGAGCGGTATCTCGTCACGGGCGGCACATCGCTCGAGGGCACCGTGCAGGTCAGCGGCGCCAAGAACGCGGCGCTGAAGATGCTGGCCGCCGCGACGCTCACCGGCGAGCGCTGCCGGTTCACGAACGTGCCCGAGATCGAGGACGTCCGGGCGATGGCCGAGACCCTCTCGGACCTGGGCGTCGTCGTCGACCATCCCGCGCCGAACACCTACGAGGTCTCCGCGGGCGACGTCGACTGGCTGTTCGTGCCGCTCGAGGCGGCCGCCAAGATGCGCGCCAGCTTCATGCTCCTCGGGCCGCTGCTGAC
>DATAIB010000159.1:0-4744 GCA_036262855.1 Candidatus Limnocylindrales bacterium | reverse complement strand
CCGTCGCTGGACTGTCGGACGTGGCCCGATTCCGCGATGAATGCGAGGAGGTCATCGACCGGTCCCGGTCCGAACACCTCTCCCGGCTCGAACGGACGCTCGAACGTCGCGCAGCGCAGGTGTGCGAGCAGGACGTGCAGGTTGTCCGGATCGGCTCGCGCTTCCTCTGGCGAGCCTTCGAGGAGGAACTCCGGGTGGTGGATCACGTACTGGTCCACCGGCGAACCGGATGCAATCAGGATGCCGACGCTCACGTCCTGCCGGCGGCCGGCGCGCCCCAGCTGCTGCCACGTGCCCGCCACGGAGCCCGGATAACCGGCGAGGATCGACACGTCGAGCGCGCCGATGTCGACGCCCAGCTCGAGGGCGTTGGTCGAGACGACCCCGAGGATCTCGCCGTCGCGCAGGCCGCGCTCGATGGCACGTCGCTCGGTGGGCAGGTAGCCGCCGCGATAGCCGCGGATCCGCGACCGCGGCCCGAGGTTCTCGCGGAGCGCCTCGCGCAGGCGAGTGAGGATGATCTCGACCGCGACGCGTGCCCGCCCGAACACGATCGTCTGTCGACCCGCCCGGATGAACGGCAGCGCCCAGCGTTCCGCGTGGGTCAGCGCCGAGCCGCGCGCGCCGGTGGCCGGATCGAGCAGCGGCGGATCCACCAGGAGGAGGTGCTTCGCGCCAGCCGGCGCGCCGTTGCGGTCAATCAGTCGAGGCGAGCGCCCGGTGAGCTGGGCGGCAAGCTCGGCCGGGTTCCCGATCGTCGCCGACGAGCACACGATGATCGGGTTCGAGCCGTAGTGCCGGCACAGGCGGAGCAACCGGCGCAGGACATTCGCGACGTGACTGCCGAAGACGCCCCGGTACGTATGCAGCTCGTCGATGACGATGACCCGGACCTGCTCGAAGAGCTGGAACCATTTCGTGTGGTGGGGGAGGATCGCGGAGTGGAGCATGTCCGGGTTCGTGACGACGACCTGGCCGGCGGTCCGGATCGCCGAGCGGATCGGTGCGGGCGTGTCGCCGTCGTACGTCGCGGCCGCGACGGACAGCGACGACCGCTTCGCAAGCTCCGAGAACTCCGCGACCTGGTCCTGCCCGAGCGCCTTCGTCGGAAACAGGAACAGCGCGCGGGCCGAGGGATCCTCGGCGAGTGCCTGGAGGACGGGCAGTGCGTAGCAGAGCGTCTTGCCCGAGGCGGTCGGGGTGACGACAACCACGTCCTCGCCTGCGTGGACCGCCTCGATCGCCTCTGCCTGATGGGAGTACAGGGACGTGATGCCGCGGTCCTCGAGGCCGCGCACGATGCGCTCGTCGAGCCAGGCAGGGAACGGCGCGGTGACCGCGTCGCGCGCGGGAATGTGCTCATGGTGCGTCACCGCGGCCGCCAGCGATGGCTCCTGGAGCAGCCGATCGAGCACCGTCTCCGTGCCGGCAGGGGCGTACGTGCGCACGAGATGTGCCTCCGAAGCAATTGGAACAGCCGTTCGATTTGGCGAGTGTATGGACAGCGTCAACCGGCGCCGTGCCACCTCGTCTGTCACAACCCAACCCCACCCAATCCGACCCAGCCCCACCGAACCGCACACGCCGAACGTGCGAAACCGGTTGACACGCACGAATCCGGGTAGCTACGCTCGGGTGGCATGCCCTCCCGCGAACCCGCCCCCGAGCGCGACTCCGACCTCGCAGCGGTCCCCGCATTCCTGCGTGGCGAACCCGGGAAGCGACCGATCGCGATCCCGCGTCCAGTGACCCCGGGGCCGCAGCCCGCCGCGCCAGGCTCGAAGGCACCGCGCATCGACCCCGCAACGCTGCCCATGCCGACGCTGTCGCGCCGGCGCCTCGTCACCGCCGCGGGCGTGATCGTCGCCAGCCTGCTCGCGCTGAGCTTCCTGCGCCAGGTCGGTGCGGCAACGGATGCGGCGAGTCGCGCCACGGACCTGCGCGCCGCCAACGCGGTGCTCGCCGACGAGGTCGCGCGCCTGCAGAAGGACCTCGGCCACGTCCAGGACCCGCGCTACATCCTGCTCGAAGGTCGCGCGTACGGCCTCGGCGGCCCGCGCGAGATCCCGTTCGCCCTCGCGGCGGGAGCGCCCGCGCTGGACAAGACCGCGCCCGGCTCGGCGTCCGTGCGCCTCGGCGCGCCACCGCTCGATCGAACCCCGCTCGATGACTGGCTCGAGGTCCTGTTCGGCTCCGGGAGCTGACCCGGCGCCCCGACCCGCGGCGCTCACCCGAACACCTCTTCGCATGCGGCCCGCCGCCGCGTATCCTCGAAGTCCGGAGGCGGGCCACCGCATCTGCGGCTGAGGGAGGGGCTGTGCCGACGATCACCGTTCCCATCGAGGACTTCGTCTTCGTCCTCGCGGCGCTCGTGGGCGGCGGCCTGCTGCTCGTGACGGTCGTGCTCGACGATGTGCTCGGCGGGATCCTCGAGGCGATCCACGTCGACTTCTCGATCGGCGGCATCTCGCTCATGCCGCCCCTGCTCGCGTTCATCGCGATGTTCGGCGTCGGCGGGATCTTCGCCACGCAGGTGCTCAACCTCCATGGCGGCCAGGCTGCGATTGTCGGCGTCGCCTTCGGCGGCGTCGGCTTTGCCGTCGCGTTCCTGCTGTTCCGAACCTTGCGACGCGCCGAGGGCGACCGGCCGTTCTCGGTCGGCGACCTCGTCGGCCACATCGGGTCCGTGAGCGTGGCGATCCCCGCGGGCCGGCTCGGCACGGTGTACGTCCGGGCCGAGGGCCAGAACCACGAGATCTCAGCGACGGCGTCCGAGGACATCCCGAGCGGAACGGCCGTGAAGGTCGTCGCGACTGCCGGCATGGGCCTCGTCGTCGAGCGCATGACGCCCCAACCCATCGTCAGCGGCCCGATCGGCGGAACGACGACGACTCCATCCGAGCCTCAGGTGCCCAAGGGAGACTCGACCAATGTTTGACGGCTTCATCAACCTCGCCGGTGGCGCAATCCCGGTCCTGCTGATCGTCATCGTCCTCGTGCTCGTCGTGGCCTACATGGGCACGCGCTACAAGGTCGCCGGCGCGAACGAGGCGCTGATCATCAGCGGCCGTCGCGAGAAGGGCGCCGAGGGCCAGGTCGGGCTCAAGGTCGTGCGCGGCCAGGGCGTCATCGTGCTGCCGCTGATCAACAAGGTGGGCCGGCTCCACCTGTCGGCCCGCCAGATCAACATCCAGCTGTCCGACGCGGTCACGAAGCAGGGCATCAAATGCGCCGTCCAGGGCGTGGCGACGGTCAAGATCGGCAGCGACGAGGAGTCCATCCGGGCCGCCGCGGAACGCTTCCTCGAGCGCGAGGACCAGATCGATTCGATCGTCAAGAACGTTCTCGAGGGCTCGCTCCGCTCGATCGTCGGCACCCTGACCGTCGAGGAGCTCAACTACGACCGCGCGAAGTTCCAGCAGGAGGTCCAGAGCGCAGCGCGAAGCGACCTCGCCACCTCGGGCCTCACGATCGACAACTTCACGATCCAGGCGATCCGCGACGAGGTCGGGTACATGGACCTCATCGGCCAGCAGGAGACGGCACGCCGCGAGCGCGACGCGCGCATGGCCAAGGCCACCGCGGACCAGGAAGCCGCCGTCCGGGAAGCCGAGTCGCAGCAGATCAAGCTCAACGCCGCGCGCGACGTCTCGCTCCGCCAGGCCGAGATCGAATCCGTCACGGCCGCGGCAAACGCGAAGGCCGCCCAGTCCGGGCCGCTCGCCGAGGCCGAGGCGACCCAGGAGGTCGTCCGCAAGCAGACCGAGCTCGCCCAGCTCGAGGCTGACCGCAAGCAGAAGGAGCTGATCGCGTCGACCATCCGGCCCGCCGAGGCGGACGCCGACGCGCAGGTGAAGCGGGCGGAAGGCGAGAAGCTCGCCCGGATTGCCGCGGCGCAGGCCGACGCGGAGCGGGTGCGCCTCGCCGGCCAGGCGGAAGCAGCGATCAACGTCATGAAGGGCGAGGCGCAGGCGCGCGTCACGCTCGTCAACGCCGAATCAGTCGCCAAGCAGACGACCCTCGAAGGCAACGCCGAGGCCGGCATCGTGCTGTCGAAGGGTGAGGCTGAGGCCAAGGCCCTCGCGCTCCGCGCGGATGCGTATCGCCAGTTCAACGAGGCTGCGGTGATCCAGACCGTGCTCTCGATGCTGCCGGAGATCGTCCGCGCCGCGGCGGAGCCGATGGGCCAGATCGACAACCTGACCATCATGTCCGCAGATGGGGCCTCGGAGCTCGTGAAGAACACCACCCGAACCGTCGCCGAAGCGAGCACGGCCGTGAAGGGCCTGACCGGAATCGATATCCCGGGGCTGATCGGGACATCGATGGGCGCCCGCTTCGATGGGGGCGGCTCCGGCGGCGATGCGCCGAAACCTCGTGGCACCGGGCCCACGAAGCCCTCCGGCGGTTCCGGTGGGTCCGGCGGCTCCGGCAGCTCGGGCTCAGGCTCGGGCTCCGGCAGCAGGGCGTCCTCCACGGGGGCGCGACGCGGTTCGGCACCCTCGTCCGCGAGCGCGGGCTCGACCTCCACCGCACGTGCGGGCTACGAGCCGACGCACGTGATCGCAGCGCCGCCGCCGCCCGCCGCAACGCCGAGTCCGGATCCGCGTGCCACCCTCGACGCTGCCGTGAGCACAGCGCAGCAGACCGCCGATCGAGCCAGGGCCGCCATCGAGCGGGCAACCGCGCCGGCGGCGTCGACTTCCGCATCGACGAGCTCCGCACCGACCGGCACAGCCGGCCT
>DATAIB010000158.1:0-6391 GCA_036262855.1 Candidatus Limnocylindrales bacterium | reverse complement strand
CGCGTGAGCGAACGGCGCCACTGGCCGGTCTTCATCGGGCTCGCCGCACTCATCGTCGTCCTGGACCAGCTGACGAAGGCGTGGCTCGTGTCCTTCCTGGCGCCGGGCCAGGCGGTCAACGTCGTTGGTGACTGGATCCGCCTCGTGTTCTCCCAGAACAACGGCGGGCTGTTCGGGCTGCTGCGGGGGCAGGCAGTGGTGTTCGGGGTGATCTCGCTCGTCGTGGTCGGGCTGATCGTGCTGTACCACGCGCGCTCGAACCCGAGCCGGTACCTCTCGATCACGCTCGGGCTCCTGCTCGGAGGCGCAATCGGCAATCTCATCGACCGGTTCCGGCTGGGCTACGTCGTGGACTTCGTCGATGCCGGCATCGGCGGCGTGCGCTGGTACACGTTCAACGTGGCCGACACGGGGATCAGCTTCGCGCTCATCCTCCTGCTCGCGGCCAGCGTCGTGCCCTCGGTGGCCCGGCGGGCGGGCCTCGATGGCGGCAATGCCTGAGGTCGGCCTCCGGCGCCTGACCGTCCCGAGGGATGCCCGCCCGGGTCGCGCAGACCGCTGGGCGGCGGACCTGAGCGGACTTTCGCGGAGCCACGTCCAACGGCTGATCTCCGACGGTCGATTGACCGTCGGCGGCGTCCCGGTGAAGGCGAACCTCGTCGTGGAGGCCGGCGCCGTGCTCGAGATGGACGTGCCGCCTCCCGTCCCGGCGGAGCCGATCGGCCAGCCCGAGCTGCCGCTGACGGTCGTCTACGAGGACACCGATCTCCTGATCGTCAACAAGCCCTCGGGCCAGGTCGTGCATCCCGCGCCGGGACACGGCTCCGGGACCCTGGTGAACGCGCTGCTCGGCCGGGGCGAGGCGCTCGCGCCGACCGGCATCGCCGGCGTCCAGCGGCCAGGGATCGTCCATCGGCTGGACCGCGACACGAGCGGGCTCCTGATGGTGGCGCGGAATGACGCCGCGCAGGCGTCGCTGCAGGCGCAGCTGAAGGCCCGGCGGATCCGGAAGACGTACCTCGCGCTCGTGCAGGGCGCGGTCGCCGCAGCACAGGGCCGCATCGAGGCGCCGATCGGGCGGGACCCGGGCCGGCGCACCCGGATGGCGGTCGTGGCGGACGGCCGGCAGTCCACGACCGGCTATCGGGTCCGCGAGCGGTTCAACGGCTGGACGCTGCTCGAGCTGGATCTCGTCACCGGCCGAACCCACCAGATCCGTGTGCATCTCGAGGCGATCGGGCATCCCGTCGCGGGCGATCCGGTCTACGGCACCGGTACGTCGCGCCGCGGCCCGGACGGCCTGGCGCGCCTGTTCCTCCACGCGTGGCGTCTCGAGCTCACGTCGCCATCGACGGGCGCGCTCATCCGCGCCGAGGCGGAGCTGCCGCCGGAGCTCGAGGGCGTGCTCGACGGCCTCCGACAGGCCACACTTCGACCGTGAAGCCGGTCGACACGAGCGGGAACGCGGGCGCGGGGGCAAGCGAGACGGCGGCGTCGCGGGCGGGCGAGCCCGACGGGATGATCGACGGCGCGCCGGGCGCGATGGTCGTGATCGTGTCCGGGCCCTCGGGCGTCGGCAAGGACACGGTGATCTCGTCGCTGTGCATCGTGCCGACGGAGCCGGAGCGGTATTTCGTGATCACGAGCACGACGCGGCCGCGGCGGGAGTACGAGGTCGACGGCGTCCACTACAACTTCCTGTCCATCGACGAGTTCGTGCGCCGGCGCGAGGCCGGTGGCTTCCTCGAGTCCAACAACGTGCACGGCCACTGGTACGGGACGCCGCGCGACCAGGTGCGGCAGGCGCTCGCGGCGGGCCGCGACGCGATCCTCAAGATCGATGTCCAGGGCGCCGCCGCCGTGAAGGCGCTCGTGCCCGATGCGCTGCTGGTGTTCCTCGTCCCGCCGTCGCTCGAGGACCTGTTCCAGCGCCTGCAGTCGCGCGCGACGGAGACCGCGGACGAGCTGGACATCCGCCAGCGCAACGCCGCGCTCGAGCTGGCCCGCCAGGACGATTACGACCACGTCGTGGTCAACGAGACCGGCCAGATCGCGAAGACCGCGGCTCGGATCGACGAGATCATCCGCGCCGAGAAGGCTGCCCACCCGGACCGCCGCACGCGGGTCTGAATCCGTGAGCGGGCTGTTCACGGAGGAATCGATCGCGACCGCGCGGCGGATCGTTGCCGTGGCGGTGGATGCCGCGGGCGCGGCGGGCGGTCGCTCGTACTCGTACGTCGTGCCGCCGGCGCTGGCCGATCTCGAGGTAGGGGAGGCCGTCCTGGTCGAGTTCGGGCGGCGGCAGGCGCTGGGGATCGTCCTCGGGCCGGGCGAAGAGGTCGCGGGTGTAACGAGCAAGCCGATCGTGGACCGGATCCGTGCGGATGGGCCGCTGCTGCCGGCGCTCGGGATGCGGCTCGCGGCGTGGATCTCCGAGCGCTACCTCGCGCCGCCCGCGCTCACGCTGCGCGCGATGCTGCCGCCCGGCCTGCTCGAGCGGCTGGAGCTGGTCGCGGAGCGACGACCCGCCGACGCCGATGGGGCGGGCGCGGCGGAGCTGACTACCGCGGATGTCGCGATCCTCACCGCGCTCGACGGCGGCCCGAAGCCGGTCCGCGTCCTGGACGCGGCAGAGGGCCGGCCCGCACTCCTCCGGCGCCTTCGAGCGCTGGAGACCGACGGCCTGGTCGATCTCGACTGGACGTTGACGAGTGCCGGCGCCGGTCCGCGCTGGGTCCGCTGGATCCGCCTTGGCGCCGGCATGGGTGCGGCCGGGGGCACGGGCAGCTCGGCCGGCACCGGAGGTCGGCTCGGGCCGCGCCAGCGCGCGCTGCTCGACGAGCTCGCAGACGCGCCATCCCAGGGCGTCGCGGCGCCGGAGCTGGCAGCTCGCCATGGCTCCGGGACCATCGCGACCCTCGTGCGACGAGGCCTCGTCGAGATCGACGTCCGCGAGGCGCCGCGCCGCCCGCTCGGCGCGCGGACCGCCGGAGAGCGTGGCAGCCGCCCCGTTGGCAGCGAGCTCAGCGCCGAGCAGGCGGCAGCCGTCGCGCTGGTGGAGCGCGCCGCGGACACCGAGGCGGCAGCCGCCGGCCCATCGGTCGTCCTGCTCGATGGCGTGACCGGCGCAGGCAAGACCGCGATCTACGCCGAGCTGATCGCCCGCACGCTCGAGCGCAACCGGCCGGCCCTCGTCCTCGTGCCCGAGATCGCGCTCGCGCTGCCGCTCGTCGATCGGTTGCGTGCCGACCTCGGCGCGCAGGTCGCGCTGGTGCATTCCGGCCTCGGCGACGGCGAGCGCGCGGACGAATGGCGGCGCATCCGCCGCGGTGACGTCGATGTCGTCGTGGGAACGCGGCTGGCTGTGCTGGCACCCCTTCCGGACGTCGGCCTGATCGTCGTCGACGAGGAGCACGACCCGGCCTACAAGAGCGATCGCACGCCCCGCCTGCAGGCCCGGGACGTGGCAGTGGCGCTGGGAACGATTGCCGGCGCCCCGGTCGTGCTCGGCTCGGCAACGCCGTCGGTCGAGACCGAAGGTCGCGCACGGACCGGCGAGATCGCGCGAGCCCGGCTGAGCGCCAGGCTCAGCGGTGTGCCACCGATCGTCGAGGTCGTGGACCTGCGAGAGGAGCTGGCCGCCGGCAATCTGGGGATGCTCTCGCGGCCCCTCGCAGCCGCGCTCACGGAGCTCCCGGATGGCGAGCAGGCGATCCTCGTCATCAATCGGCGCGGCTCCGCGTCGGTCGTCATCTGCCGGGACTGCGGCTACGTCGCCGCGTGTCCGGACTGCACCCGGCCACTGGTCTTCCATCAGGCAGGCGGCACGCTGCGCTGCCACCACTGCGGCCGGGCGTGGCCGATGCCGTCGCGCTGCCCGAACTGCAACTCAGCCCGGATCCGGTACCTCGGCGGCGGCACGGAGCGGGTCGAGCGCGAGGTGCGCGAACGCTTCCCGAACCTGCGCGTCGGGCGCCTCGATCGCGACGTCGTCGAGCGCAAGGGCGCCGCGGAGCGGGTGGTCGACGCCTTCGCCGATGGCCGGCTGGACGTGCTCGTCGGCACGAGCCTCGTCACGAAGGGGCTGGACATCCCTGCGGTGACCCTCGTCGGGATCGTGTCCGCCGACGTCGCGCTGAACCTGCCGGACGAACGCGCCGCCGAGCGCACGTACCAGCTGCTCGCCCAGGCGGTGGGTCGTGCGGGTCGTGGTGACCGGCCGGGTCGGGCGTTCATCCAGACCTACCAGCCCGAGCATCCCGCGATCGTCGCGGTCGCGGAAGATCGCGCCGCCGCGTTCTACGACGCGGAGCTGGACCTGCGGCGGCGGTTCGGCTCTCCGCCGTTCGGGCGGCTGGTGAAGCTCACCGTCGCGCTGCCGGATCGGGACGACGCGGAGAAGGCGGGTCGCGACCTTGCGGCCCGGCTGAAGGATCGGGCCGCGCAGGGCATCGGGGGACGCGTGCAGGTGAGCGGTCCCGCGCCGGCGTTCATCGCCCGTCGGGGCGACCGATGGCGGTTCAACGTGGTCCTCCGCGGCGACGATCCCATCGCAGCGCTGGGCGATCCGCCGGGCGCGCCGTGGTCCATCGATGTCGATCCGGAAAGTCTTCTCTGAGCCGGATTCCCTGATCCGGCCTACCCTTGGCGGGCGACGCCTGCGCCTGATTCGCGCCGCGTCCAACCTCGAGGAGAGCACGATGACCGACCAGCAGACCGATTCCACCACGCCCGAGACGGGTTCCACGACCACGGACAGCTTCGCCTGGACCGAGCCGGACACGACCACCACCGGCGGCGACAAGGCGCGCGAGTGGCTTGCCCAGCTGCAGGCCATGATCGAGAACCTCGCCACGCAGGCCGCACCGGTGGTGCGCGACATCGGCGCCAAGGCTGCCGAGCTCGCGGCCGTCGCCGGCGAGAAGGCCGGCCCGGTCGCCCAGCGCGCCGCGGAGATGACCGGCCAGGCCGGTCAGAAGCTCGCCGAGCGCTCGCGCGTCCTCGCCGAGGACCTGCGCCGTGACGCCGCCGCCGCGAAGGCGAAGGCCACCGGCACCGAGGCCGTGGACGCCGTCGCCGACATGCCGGCCGACGTCGCCGAGGACATGGCCGAGTCCACTCCGACGACCGTCGCCTGACCCGCTGACGCATCGCGAGAACGAACGGCCCGCCCGACCGGCGGGCCTTTCGATTCCCGGTCCGTATACTTCCGCGCCATGAGCGGCGTTCGAACCATCATCACCCTCGGCGATCCGCGCCTCCGCATGCGCGGTGAGCCGGTCGAATCGTTCGGCCGGTACCTGCACGGGCTGCTCGACGACCTGACCGCCACGATGCGCGACGCACCCGGCGTCGGCCTTGCCGCCCCGCAGCTGGGAGAGCCGCTCAACGTCGCCGTCGTCGAGGTCGACGATCACCTGTTCGAGCTCGTGAACCCCAAGATCGTGCGCGCCGAAGGCGACAACCGCGATCTCGAGGGTTGCCTCTCGATCCCCGGCTACGCCGCGTACGTGACGCGTCGCGAGAAGGTGTGGGTCGTCGCGCAGGACCGCAAGGGCCGCAAGATCAAGGCAGCGGGCTCCGGGCTGCTCGGGCGGGCGTTCCAGCACGAGCTGGACCACCTCCAGGGCAAGCTGTACATCGACTACCTCGACTCCATGGACGAGCTCATCTCGGTGGGCATCCCCGGCGAGGACGACGAGGAATCCGGGGGCGCCGGCGACCATGCCGGCGTGGCGGCTCCCGCCCTGGCGTGACCGCCGGCGCGGCCCCCGGGCGGGCGGCCGGCCCGGCACGCACCATCTTCTTCGGCTCCGGTTCGTTCGCCGTGCCGATCCTCGATGCGGTCGCGGCACATCCGCGCCTGCGTGTCGTTGCCGTGGTGACCGCGCCGGACAAGCCCGCCGGCCGATCTCGCGCATTGACCGCGACGCCGGTGGCCATCCGGGCACGCTCCCTCGGCATCCCCGTGCTCCAGCCGCCGGGCGTTCGGTCGGTCGAGGTGCTCGCAGAGCTCGCGGCCGTCGAGCCCGAGCTGGGCGTCCTCGCCGACTACGGTCGGATCATCCCGGAGGCGCTGCTGGACCTACCGCGGCACGGGATTCTCGGCGTGCATCCATCACTGCTGCCGCGGCACCGCGGCGCAACCCCGGTCCAGGCCACGATCCTCGCGGGCGACCCAGAAGCGGCGGTCTCCGTGTACCGCATGGACGCGGGTCTCGACACCGGCCCGCTGCTCGCGACCACCTCGTGGCCGCTCGCAGGCACCGAGTCTGCACCGGAGCTGGAGGCGGACGCGGCCCGACGCGGCGCGGCCCTGCTCGCAGCGACGATCGCCGGGTACCTCGACGGCGAGGTGGCGCCCACGCCCCAGCCGGACGCGCCGACGAGC
>DATAIB010000157.1:0-9908 GCA_036262855.1 Candidatus Limnocylindrales bacterium | reverse complement strand
CGTCGACGCGCACCTGGACCGCTGTTCCCCCGGGCAGGTTCGCCGGGTCGAGCGTCGCGGACGACCCGGTCAACCCGACCGCGGCAGGCAGCCACGTTGCCCCGCCGTCCCGCGACAGCTCGACGCTGGCGATGAGCGGGTCTCCATCCGCGTCCGCCGCCTGCCACGAGAGCTGGACGGGACCGTCCACGTTCCGGCCCACGAGGTCGTCCGAGAGCGAGATCGTCGGCGGGTGCGCGCTCGCGGCACGCGTCGCGATGACGGTGTCGCCGCGAAGGATCTCGACGCGCCCCGCGTCCGCGGGCGCCGGAACCAGGAACCCGAAGCCCTGGGCCTGGCCCTCGACGCGATGCGTCTCGACGGGCGTGAACGGCACGCGCAGCAGCACGGCGCCGCCGGCATCGAGGACGCGCAGCGTGAACGCATCGCCGGCAGCCTCGAAGGGCACCGGGCCGCTGCGCTGCACGGTCTCCATCGGATCGATCGTGCCGGAGGCGCCGTCCCAGGCGACCGTGCCCGAGATCAACAGGTAGGGCTGCTCGGCGCCGACGGCGGCCGTGAGCGCCTGGGCGGCCGGCGCTCGGTACGCCACGAGGCGGGCATCCGCGGCGTCGCCGCCGGACCAGTCCCAGGCGGCGGTGGGGGTGGTCTCGCCGAGCTCGACCGTCTCGTCGCTCCCGGCGCGCTTCACCGCATCCGGGCAGGCGTCGGCGCCGTTCGTGAAGTGGTCGAGCAGCTCGCAGTACGTGTACGGGCTCACCCACTTCGGGATCGGCCCGCCCGAATCGTCCGCGTACGACATGTAGTCGTGCATGTGGGCGCTGGGCAGGATGTACGGTGGGATGACGACGGGGTTCGCGGGATCCCGGGTGTCCATCCCGACGTGACCGATGTTCGTGTGCCACCACGGCCAGGTCGGGTTGAAGAGCGGGAACACGGCCGCGGCCGGCTCCGACCACGTCTCCGCGTGCCACCACAGCCCCTCGGCATGTGAGAGCTCCTGCGCCATCGTCACGGGGCCGTTGTACGGGTTGCCCCAGCCATCGGTGCGCCGGTAGTAGGCCAGGCCGGTCTTGCAGCCGGTGTCGTCGCACATGGAGGCAGGTGCGCGGGTTCCGGGCCAGAGCCCGTAGATTGACACGCCGTAGGGCAGGCGAGCGAGCAGCCGCCACGTCAGGTCACGCAGCCCGTCGATGTCGTTGACCATCTGCGGCGATGTGCCGATCCCAGGGATCGGGAGCACCTGCGCATGGGTCACCGGGAACACGTTCTGGACGAACGGCACGAAGCCCTGGAGCGTCGACCAGTCGTTCGTCTGCCCATCAGGGAAGGACGTCACCACGCCGTACGCGGTGTAGAAGATCGGCTCGACGAAGTGGACTCGCGTCGCCAGGGTGTTGTTGGCGTCGTTCGTCTCCGGTCTCGCGGTGACCGGGCGGACATGGACCTCGAGGCCGAGGTCGCCCTCCCGGACGTCAACGGGATCGAGCAGGAAGGTGAGCTGGCTCGTCGTCCCGTAGCGATCCGGCGCATCGACCTGGGGCGTGGTCCGCCCGAGGGGCAGGTGCGTGGCGCTCGTCCCATCCGCCCGGTGCGTCGTCAGGGTCCCGGTGACGGATCCCCAGTCGCCCCGGCTATCGGGCGTCGCACGAACGAAGACGCGAACGACCGTCGGCTTTCCGCCGATGAGCGGCACCCCGTTGCCCGGCTCCTGGACGGCCTGGTTCACCTCGATCGCGACGGGCCAGAGATCGCCGGCCACGGCCGGCCGGAACGTGACGTTGCTGGTGGCGGGCGGACCCGTGATGCCGTTTGCCCGCGCCTGCAGGGTGATCGCATTGGGCGTGTCGTCGTGAAGCCCATTCGGCAGCACGACATCGAGGTTCCAGAGTCCGGGATCCGCGGCATCCGCGAGGGACACCGCGAAGTCGGTCGCCGTCCCGCCGTTCACGCTCGCCGCGACGAGTGGCTGGCCGCCGTTCGAGCGCACGGACGCGACCACGTGCACGCCGCCGCTCGCCGGCTGCGACAGCACGGTCCCATCGGTCGGGCTGACGAACGTCACCGTCGGCGTGAATGCACCCGGCGGCCGGCTCGGCAGCGGGCCGTACGTGTTCGTGTATGTCATGTCGTCGATCCAGCGCCGCTCGTACGCGGAGGCGCCGCTCGCGTCGACGTATTCCACGGCCACGGAGCTGAAGAACACGCCGGCCGGCGCGATCACGTGCAGGCAGCGCGAGATGGGGATCCTCGCCGCCTCGAGCGTGGTCCGCGCCGAGGCCACGACGCTGAGCCCGTCCGCCGTCGGCGCGTAGCCGGTCAGGATCGCCGTCAGCGGTCCTGCGTCCGACGGTGGCGCATCCCGGCCCACGAACAGCGCGACCTGGCTCACCGTGCGGGTGCTGAAGCCGATGACGATCGGGTCGCCGGTGCTCCCGAAGTCATCGAAGGGGCTCGCGAATGCCTTCGTCCCGGAATGCGCGCCCATCGGTGCGTCGAGGACGACGCCGCTCATCGGGTTGAAGGTGCGGTGGTCGAAATCGACGGTGACTGCGTCGGGGATCGTGCTCGTGTCGCACGTGCCCGCGGCGCCGCGCAGCCACGGCAGGGGCGGAAGCCCCGCGTCGATCGGGGGCAGGCTGTAGCCGGGACCGGCGCTCGGCGGCGCAGTGGTTGCGGATGGCGCGGGCGTGGCGGAGGGTCGCGGGCTGCCGCTTGGCTGCGCCGCGGGCGTCGGGCTCGGTCGCGGGGTGGGCTTGGTCGTCGGCCTGGGGGTCGCCTTGGTCGTGGGCGCCGGTGTCGGCGTGGCGGGCGCGCTGACCGTGAACGCGGCCGTGGCGGCGCCCGCATCGCAGGCCAGCTGGTACGTGGCACACGCCTTCACGTCGTGGGATCCGGTCTTCGCGTCGGACGGGATCGGCAGCGTGATCTTGAACGAGCCATCGGCGGCCGCGGTCCCGCTCGCAATGGGCTTGGAGCCGCCGTCCCAGAAGAGCTCGACGAACGCAGACTTCCCGAACCCGGTCCCAAGCGCCGCGACCGAGATGCCGGCGAGGCCATGGTCCGGATCGAGGGTGAGCGTTTCGCCGACTGCGGCGGCGGGCGCCGCGATTGCGGCCACGATGGTCGCCACGGCGAGCGCTGCAATCGCCGCAGTCCGTCCGCGGGCCGGGGCGGCGGATCTGCGTGGGCGGCGCGTCACTCGCGCGGCGAGATCGGTCGGTCCACGCGCTCAGCCTAAGCCGTGGACGATGTCGCGCGTCGACTCGTAGAGCGCGCGGAACGCGGCGTAGCGGCGATCATGGCCAGCGCGCTCCTCGGGTCGCGGGCGGACGACGCGATCGACCGACATCCAGCCATCGATGTCCTCGCGGGCGAGGACGCCCGACGCGAGGCCAGCGAGGATCGCGTCACCGCGCGCCGCGCCGATGGTGCTGGCGGGTATCGACTGCTCGATGCCGCACGCGTCCGACACGAGCTGGAGGAGCAGGAGATCGGCCGTGCCACCACCGACGGCGACGATGCGCCGGATCGGCGCCCCGAGCGCCTCCATCGCCTCGATGTTCGAGCGCGTCGCGTAGGCGATGCCCTGGAGCAGGGCGAGGTAGAGATCGCCGCGACCCGACGCGAGCGACAGCCCGGTCACCACGCCCCGCGCCAATGGATCGTTGATAGGCGTGCGCTCGCCGGCGAAGTACGGCAGGAAGGCGAGGTCCTCGCGACCCCCGACGTCCGTGGCGGCCGCGGCCTCCTGCGACAGCGCGGCGAACGCGGGCACCCCACCAGCGGCTTCGGCGGCGACGAGGTCCGGCGCGAGCTCGTCGCGGAACCAGCGCAGCGCCGATCCGCCCGTTGCGAGCCCAGCGGAGAGCGCCCACGTGCCGCGCTCGGACCCCGCGGTGAGCCACAGCTTGCCCGCCTCGACCGGCTCGGCGGTCACGGTGATGAAGAACGTGGTGCTGCCGTACATGATCATCAGGTCGCCGGGCCGCGAGACCCCCACGCTGATCGCCTCGGAGAGGGCGTCCAGCGTTCCAACCGCCACGGGAACGCCGGCCGGGAGCCCCGTCGCCTCGGCGGCCTCCGCGGTGATCGTTCCGGCGAGGTCCGCCGGCCAGGCGATCGACGCCAGGCGGTCGATCGAGGTGATGCCGCCGGCGTACCGATCGGACCAACCGATCGTCGAACGGTCGAACAGCGGGTTGAAGTGCGATGCCGTTCGCGCGTCGATGACCATCGAGCCGGTCAGCCGGTGCACGAGGTACGTCGTCGAGGTCACGAACCAGCGGGCGCGTGCGTGGATCTCCGGTTCGTGATCCGCGAGCCACGCGATCTTCGGCCCGCTCGCCTGACTGCCGAGCTCCATGCCGGACCAGCGCTCCAGCTCAGCGGCGCCGTACCGCGCCTCGAGTGCTGCGATCTGCTCGGTGGCCCGCGTGTCGACCCCGTACAGGATTGCCGGCCGAAGGGGACGGCCGGTCTCGTCCAGGGGCAGCACGCACGGCCCGATTGCCGAGACGCCGACGCCCGCGATTCGATCGCCGGTGGGCACCGCGGCCGCGAGCCGGCGCGCGATGGAGCACACATCGGCCCACCAGACCGCGTCCGCGTCCTGTTCCGCCCAGCCGGGGTTCCGGACATCGAACATCGGATGCGGCTCGCGCGCCTCCGCGACCACCGACCCGTCGGGACGAACGAGGACGCCCTTCGAGCTCTGTGTCCCGACGTCGATGCCGACGAGGAGGTCAGCCAACCGGCACGGTCCCGCAGAGATGCACCGCGATGCCCATCGCATCGAACATCGCGGCCTTCGCGGCAAGCGCCTCGTCCGCGGACGCCCCGCCGCCCTCGCCGTCGGAGCCGTAGGCGACCTGGATGTGGTTCGCCTTGTGCCTCGCCATCATCTGGTCGCGGGTCACGCCGTGGAGCACGGCATGCATGATCGGCCACTGCGGGGTGGTCGCCTGCCAGCGCCGCTCGGTCTCCTCGCGCGGCAGCTCCACCACGGTGGCGCGCCCCAGGTCCGCATGCAGCCGGCCGTCCATCAGGAAGACGCGGCTCCACACGATCTCGCCCGGCCGGCTCACGCCCTTGATCGTGCCGCCACCGAGCCCGAAATAGACCGGCGGCTGTCGCTCGCTCACCGCGCCGGCATAGCCACCGACCAGGTGCGCGGGCGGCACGGCGCCGGAGATCTCGAAGACCCAGACGAAGTCGTCGCCGTACTGGGCGCCCCAACGGACGTCGTGCAGGGTTGTGGCGGGATCCAGGCCGAGCGCGGTCCAGACGCGGTTCGTCACGAGCGCGTCCACGGCGGAACCCTCGTCGACCTCGTTGAAATGCACGACGGGACGGCCCGGGTAGAGCTCACGCCGCGCGTCGTCGATCGCGAAGACCGGCGGTCGATCGCCGTCGTTGAGCAGGCCCTCGGCGAGATCGGACGCCGGCGCCATGTCCTTCAGGCCCTGCTGGTACTGGATCCCGATCGCGTCGCAGCCGAACTGGTCCGCGATTCGCGTGGCCGCGATGTACAGCCGGAGCTGGTCCAGCACCTGGTCCTCCGTCAGCTCCGTCGCACCGTCAGAGCCGAGCCGGAACTCCATGCCGCGGCCGGTGAGCCAGCCCAGCGCCGCGCGCGCCTCACTGGTGGTGACCCGCCGCATCTCGGCCACGAGCGCGGACTGCGACAGCCGCTCCTTGTAGATGCCGGACGGGTTCAGGTGCTCGTCGTCGAAGATCGCGTTGTACATGCCCATGCACCCCTCGTCGAACACGCCGACGATGGCCATCCGCTGCCCGAGCTCGCCGGCGAGTCGGCGGCCGAGCGCGGAGGCGGCCGCGGGCAGTCGGGCGCCGTCAAGGTCGCGGACGTGCGACGAGTCGTGCTCGACCGTTCCTTCGTCGAGCCACCGCGCGATCGCGGCGTCGGCGAACGGATCCGTGAGGTCCTCGCCCCAGATGGTCGAGTAGGGGCGGCCCATCTTCGTCAGCGAGGCGTTGATGTTCAGCATGCCGACGAGCCCCGGCCACTCACCGCTCCAGTTGGCGACGGTGAGGATCGGCCCGCGGTGACGACGCAGCCCCGCCAGCACGTGGTGGGAGTACTGCCACACCGCTTCCGCGACGACAAGCGGCGCGTCGCGATCGATCTCCTCGAAGATCCGCATGCCCATCCGCTGGCTCGAGATGAATCCGTGGCCCCTTGATTCGTCCACCGGATGCGCGCGCCGCACGACGGCGCCGTGGCGCCCGAACGCCGCCGACACGTTCCGCTCGAGCTCCGCCTGCGCCGGCCAGCCGAGCCGGTTCGCCGTCTCGCGCAGGTCGCCCGACGCGACCAGCAGCACGTCCCTGGTCACGAAGCGCCTCCCTTTGCAGCAGCCGTCGGTGCGGTCACGGCCGGGATCCCGTGCGCCGTCGCCCGGCGGCGCGACTCGACGAGGAACAGCCCGAACGCCACGAGCCCGATCGCGGTGATGAACAGCATCGTGCCCCGGACGCCGATGGCGACGGCGAGCAGGCCACCGATGGTCGGGCCGATGACGATGGCGAGGTTCGAGATGGACTGGTCGACCGAGCTGAAGGTCACGCCGTGCTCGGTCGGGATGCGGCGCATGAGCTGGTCGAACATCGCGAGCTGGGCGCCGGCGGCCGCAACGCCCGTCGCGAAGGCCACGGCGGCGACGGCCGGAAGCCACGAGATCGTCGAGAGCACGAGCGGTCCGAGGGCCGTCGCGAGCAGCGACGGCAGCAGCGTCGCCGAACCGCCGCGACGCCGCGCGAGCTGCCGCGCGCCGAGGTAGCCGAGCACGCTCCCGGCCGACGACGCCGCACCGATGATCCCGATCCACGCATCGGGCGCGCCGAGCTCGTGAACGTAGAACAGCGGCAGCACCGGCATCGAGACGCCGATCGCGAGCACGTAGACGAAGCCGCGCATCTCGAACCGGATGAACGGCCGATTGCCGGTCACGAGGCGCCACAACCCGCCGAGCCGATCCTGCCAGCGGATGGCCGGCGCGGTGCCCGATCCGCCGTTACCGCCCGGTTCGTTCGAAGGTGGCGGCGCGAGGATCGCCCTCGGTTGCTCAACGATCTGGATCCGGCTCGACTGGAGGAAGCTCCCGAACCCCGCCAGCGTGACCAGGAAGAGGAACGCCTCGAAGTTCAGCGGGAACGGGACGTAGGTGAGCAGCTGGCCGACGAGCGCGACGGAGATCGTCGCGGACACGCCGGCGATCGCCCACCGGCGCCCGAGGAGGTCGAAGCGCCCGCCGGGCCCGGCTGCGCCGTCCATCACCAGCGCGAAGGTCACCAGTGCCGCGGTCGACGGCAGCGAGGCAAGCGCCCAGACCAGGAGGAGGACGGGGATGGCGTGCTCGCGCGGCAGCACGGCGGTGACGATCGCCATCACGGCGTAGCTGGACCACGCGATGAGGCGGAGGCGGCTGTACCACTTCACGATCTGGCCGCGTGGCTGCAGCCACCGCCCGAACGGAATCGCGAGCAGGAACGCGGTGAGGGCCGGCAGCGCGGTGAGCAGGCCGACGTCGCCCGCCGACGCCCCCATCCGCAGGATGAACACGGGCAGGAACGTCCCGGAGGCGTTGACCACCCCGATGAACACCGAATCCAATTGGACCCG
This sequence comes from Candidatus Limnocylindrales bacterium, assembly GCA_036262855.1. GTDB lineage: Bacteria > Chloroflexota > Limnocylindria > Limnocylindrales > CSP1-4 > UBA5189. Next base: position 2,263 of record DATAIB010000157.1, on the reverse strand, counting down.
GCGGTAGTTGGCGGCCCGAATTGCCGCCGTTGGACCGGCGGTGACGGATGCCTGGGACATCGGGCCGTACCCTACAGCGCCGAGGGACCCGAGCGAGGACGCATCCGACATGCCCAGACCTGATCGACGCACCGTGCTGATCTTCGGCGGCTACGCCGTCGCGTTCGCGCTCGTCGCGCTCGCGAACCTGCTCGAGCTGCCGTCCATGGTGCGGTTCGTGGCGGCGGTCATCGCGCTCACGGGTGGCGCGATCGCGGTGGGCGAGGCGACCGAGCGCCTGTCCATGCGGCTCTCGCCCGCCGCGACCGGCGTGGTCCAGTCCGTGCTCGGCAACCTGCCGGAGCTGTTCCTTGCCGTCTTCGCGCTGCAGGCGGGCCTCGTCGAGGTCGTGGCGGCCGCACTCGTCGGCTCCGTGCTCGGGAACGCGCTGTTCGTGCTCGGGTTGGCGACGTTGCTGGGTGGGCTGCGCAACGGCAAGCTCACGTTCTCGGCGGCCGCGAACCGGCTGTACGCCACCGAGCTCCTGCTGGGTGTCGCCGCGCTGATCGTGCCGTTCCTCGCCACCCAGCCGGGCGCGCCGGACTTCGGGCACGCACCGGAGCTGTCCGCGGTGGTCGCGATCGTGCTGCTCGTGGTGTTCGCCGTCTCGGTCCCGATCTCGATCCGGATCGCCGGCGACGCGCCGGCCGCGAAGCCGCACATCCCCGATGACGACGAGGCGCACGAGGACGCCCCGCGACCACTGCCCCAGACGCTGATCCTGCTGGCCGTGTCCGCGGTCTCCTCGGCGTTCGTCGCCGACTGGTTCGTCGAGGCCCTGCAGCCGGCGATGGCGACCCTCGGCATGAGCGAGGCGTTCGCCGGCCTCATCGTCGTGGCCATCGCGGGCAACGCCGTGGAGAACCTCGCCGGCGTGAGCTCGGCGCTCAAGGGTCGGGGGGACCTGGCGATGAGCTTGATCCTCAACTCGGCGCTGCAGGTCGTCCTGTTCCTGGCACCCGTGATCGTGATCCTCAGCTTCTTCGTCGCGCCGATGCCGCTCACCCTCATCTTCAGCCCGCTCCTGCTGGGCGCCCTCGCGGTCGGTGTGCTGCTCGTGCTCGTGATCGTGATGGACGGCGAAGCCAACGCGTTCGAGGGCGCCATGCTGCTCGGCCTCTACGCGATCATCGCCGCCGCCGTGTGGTGGGGACCCACGATCGGCACCTGATCGCGCCGCGGGCGCAACCGGCGGCAGCCGCTCGATACGGCACAATCGCCGTCCCATGACGACCTGGCAGGAGCTCCTCGCAACCGGCGGACCGATCGTCGCCGATGGCGCGATGGGCACGATGCTGATGGCGAACGGCCTGGAGTTCGGCGATCCGCCCGAGCTGTGGAACCTCGAGCACCCGGAGCTCATCCGGCGAGTCCAGCGCGGCTATCTCGAGGCCGGGGCCCAGGTCCTGCTGACGAACACGTTCGGTGGCAACCGCCTCCGCCTCGAGCTGCACGGACGTCAGGATCGCGTGGACCAGCTCAACCGGACCGCAGCGGTGCTGGCCCGCGTGGAAGTGGATGCGGCCGATCATCCGGCCGTGGTGGCGGGCGACCTCGGCCCAACGGGCCAGATCATGGAATCGATCGGCGGCACGTTGACCCCGGAGATCGCACGCGACGTCTTCGGCCAGCAGGCGCGGGCGCTCGTGGCGGGTGGGGTGGACGTGCTGTGGGTCGAGACGATGAGCGACGTCGCGGAGGCCGTGGCCGCCATCAAGGGCGCCAAGGACGCGGCGCCGGACAAGCCGGTCATCGCCACGATGAGCTTCGACACCCGGGGCCGGACGATGATGGGCGTCACGCCCGAGCAGGCCGCCGCGGCGCTCCTGGAGGCCGGCGCCTCCGCAATCGGCGGCAACTGCGGCAACGGCCCGGAAGAGCTGGTGCCGGTCATCCAGAAGATGCGCGCGGCATTCCCCGATGCGGTGATCGTCGCGAAGGGCAATGTCGGCATGCCCCAGCTCGTGGGCATGGCGGTCGAGTACCCGACGACGCCGGAGACGATGGCGGACTTCGCCCGCCAGTTCCGCGATGCCGGCGCGGACGTGATCGGTGCCTGCTGCGGGAGCACGCCGCCGCACCTGCGCGCGATGGCCGAGGCGCTGCGCTAGCCCGAAGGTCGCGCGCGATTCCGAAGCTGGCGCGCTAGTCCGTGCGGTGGAACGACGCCGTGGACGATCGGCTGATGCTGTAGGCGCTCGTCGAGCCCTTGACGTAGAGCGTC
>DATAIB010000156.1:0-5243 GCA_036262855.1 Candidatus Limnocylindrales bacterium | reverse complement strand
GGATGCGAGAGCGCTATTCGGCGGGCGGCTCGTCCAGCGTCTTCGACGGCGGGTCGACGGGCATCTCGGCGGGCCGGAAATGAACGCCCCCGCCGTCGGGGCACTTCGTCGGCGGAGGCGTCGCGCGCACCTTACCGACGGCCGCTTATCTGCCGCTTATCTGTCGGGGCGATTCAGAGCTGCTCCCAGGGCACCCACTGCGTGCCATCCCACCATCGATGCCACGTCCGGCCGTCGAGGCCGTGCCCGTACACGTCGAGCCGGTTGCCACCCGACGAGGACGCCGCGGGCGTCCAGGAAGGTTCAAGCTCGCCACCGAGTGACTCCCACGGGTGCCAGTACGTGCGATCCCAATAGCGGTTCCAGAGCTCGCCGTCCTCCATGACGGCGAAGACCTCCATCTCGTCCACCGCCCAGGCAACGACGGTCGGGGCGGAGGCAAGCTGGCCACCGAGGGATTCGGCCTCGGCCCAGACTCCGTCGATCGACGCCTGATGCCAAAGGGCCCGGTCGTCATCGACCCAGAAGAGGTCGAGGCGGCCGGGGCCCCAGGTTGCCGCGGCGAGTCCCGTGGGAACCCGCGGATTGGTGTTGGTAGCGCTCATCGCGAGCGACGATACGGGATCGCGTGTCGGGCGGTCAGGCCGCCGCGGCGTCGGTGCAGTCGATGTCCGGATCGAACGTCCGGGCAGCGGAGGCGAACCCCTCGCTCATGCGCTGCGCGCCGAGGGCGAGGGCCCGGCGCCAGGCCGGAACGCTTGGGTTCGCGAGCTCGACCGCGTGCGCGTAGCGCTGCTGCCGAGCCTCGTCGAGGCGATCCTGCATCTGCAGGACGATCACGTACGGAACGAGTGGATTCAACATGGTGGACGCTCCTTGCGTCGGGGGGATGCGGACAGGTGGAGGTCGGCGCGCCGCTAGCGGGCGTGGTCGTCGCCGTAGGACGGCCGGGAGTCGATCCCGGAGCCACCGGCGATGCCGAACAGGGCCATGAGGCCGATCGACAGGACGATCATGATGATGAACGGAGCCATCAGGCACCTCCTTCGCGTAACCCCCTCAAGGGTCATCTCTGGTTACTTCGTAACTGTACGCACTTGCGCGTAACCTGTCAAGCGGTATAGAGTGGTTAGCGACATGCCAAACCTGCACCCCGCCGAGCACTCGCACGGCATCGATCTCGAGTCCGCCCTCGACTTCCTGAACACGCTCCACCCCGGTCACGGCCGAACCGACGAGCAGCACCAGCGCGACGAGCACCTGGCCCTGCCGGCCGACGCCGCGATGTGGTTCCTCGAGCAGGGACTCATCCATCCCGAGGCCGGCGTCCGCATCAACGACATCGAGCTCGCCCGCATCCGCCGCGTCCGCGCGGCGCTCCGCGAGGTGGTCGATGCCGTCGTCGAAGAGCGCCCGGTCGAGCCCGATGCCGTTCACCTCGTGAACGCGGTGCTGGAGCAGCGACGCCCAACTCGCCTCGAGCTCGATGGCACGGCGCTCCGCATCGGCCATCGCCATGCCGAGACGCCCGTCGACGACGCGCTCGCGCTCATCGCCGAGGCGATCGTCGAGGAGCTCGCGACCGGCCGCCCCGAGCGGCTCAGGGTGTGCGCGAACGATCGCTGCCGCTGGGCCTTCTTCGACTCCTCCCCGACCGGGCGTCGTCGCTGGTGCGACATGCGCTCCTGCGGCAACCAGGCCAAGGCCGCCCGCCACCGTGCCCGCATGCGCGGCGAAGCCGGGGACGACCACGACCACGATGCGGAACACGAGCACACCGCCCGCCCGAACTGACCTCGAGGCTGGACACGGCGCGCCGGCCGCGCCGAACATACGCACTCGCTGAGCGCACGTAGCGGGGGTCGGGCTGGCTCGAATGGCTGAGTGGCACGCCCGATGGTCGGCGTCGATCACGCCGATCCGCGAACAGTGGCGCCGCGAGCGCCTGCGACTCGCGGGCCTCACCGGCGGCGAGCGCATTCTGGCGACGCTCGCGCTGATCGCGATCGCGATCGCGTGCGTCCTCGTCGTCGGGTCCAGCCTCGGATTCGTGCTGCCCGGGCGTGTCATCCAGGTGCCGGGCCGGCTGCTCGCTGCCGACGCGCCCATCGCGGTCCCGGCTGCGCTCGCCGTCATCGGCTGCATCGGCATGGCGATCGGGGGCGCGGCGGTGGCTGCCGGAGCGGCGGGACGTGGCCGCTCCGGAGGCCGGCTGTTCATCGTTGTCGCGCTGGCGCTGGCGGCCCTGGGCGGGCTGCTGCTCTCGACCGAGGGCGCCGTGGAGTTCCACGCCGGACTGGTGGTTCCCGCGCGACCCGCCGTCCTGCCGCTGATGCAGCTCACGAGCCTGTTCGCCTTCATCGGCGCCCTCGTGATCGCCGTCGCGCCCTTCGTCGCTTCGAGATTCGTCCGCGCCGCCGCGCCGCTCCTGGCGGCCGTGCCCTTCCTGCTGCTCGCGGCCGCGATCGTGATCGCGGGCGACGCGACTGCCACGCTCTCGCCGTGGGTGCAGGCCCAGTCGCTCGACTACCCGTCGACGCTCGACCTCAACGCGACCATCGTGCCGCCGGTGCTCTTCGTCATCAGCTCGGCGGCGGCACTGCTGGCGCTCCTGGCCATCTGGCAGGCAAGCGAGTTCTCGAAAGCCGCGGCACGCACCGTCGGGACCGCGCTGGCGGTGTCGTCGACGCGCTGGACCGGGCTCCTGGCCGGCCTCCTCGCTGCGAAGCTTGCCTGGATCGCGGCGGGACTCCTCGACGGGTTGCCGCCGGTCCTTGGCGGTGCGAGCGGCCTCTGGGACGAGATCCGATCCGACGACGCATTCGCGTGGGGCTTCGCGACGCTCGTTGTCATCGTCGCCCTCGCCTGGCTCCTGCGTGATCGCAGACGAATCAGCGAGGACCGCGCCCGATCCGCTGCCGGTCGCGCCGTGCTCGTCTTTGCCATGGCGAGCTTCATCGTGACCGTGCTCCCGCTGGCGGTTGCCGCGACAGCCGGTGCCGACCCGCCCGCGCGACCCGAGATCCCCGGCGACGTCCTCGTCGGGGACTGCTTCAGGACGTGGGCACCGTACGGCGCGTCGGCCCTGCTCAGCTGCCTCGGACTCTCGCTCGCGGCGTGGCAGGGCGTGTGGTGGTTCGGGGTGGTGGTGGGCGCGCTCATCAGCGGCCTGTGGATCCTCCGGCGCGCACCGAATCACGGCGGCGGCGTGTTCCTCACCGCGCTCGGCGTGTGGGCGCTTCCGCGGGCACTCGACGGCATCGGCGCCCTCCACCCCCGGGAGCTGTCGCTGCTGGACGGCTTCCCGGCCATTGACGCGCCGCAACCGGCCACCCTCGACGTCATCGTCACGATCGCGGTGGCCGTCCTCGCGGTGGCGCTCTGGACTGGACGCCAGCGCCGCCTCGACAGCGGATCGCTGATCGTGATCCTGGTTGTCTCGACGCTGCTGATCGATGGATCGGCCGTGGCCCCGTCGACGCCCGGTGCGGTGCTGGTGGCGCTCGCACTCATCTTTCCGGTCGCGTACGAGCTCGCCTTCGATTCAGGGGCGACGAACCGGCCACGGACGGACCGCGCCGCCGCGCTTCTCCAGGCGGTGGGTCTGCGGACGCTCGCGCTCACCGCGCTGGCGATGCTGCTCATCGTCGACATCGCCCGGCTCCAGGAGTCCCTCCAGGCGCAGCTGGGCTTCATCATCTTCGCCATTCCCCTTGCGGGGACCATCGTCGCCTCGACGGTGCGTCGTCGGATCGCCGCGGCCCGCCGCGAGATCGCCGCCGAGCCATCCGATCCCGAGCGCGCGGCGGATCCGGGGATCCGATCGCTCACCCTCGGTGGTTCGGCAGGGATCGCGGTCGTGCTCGCGCTCGCGGCTGTCGGCTGGGCCTTCCAGCCGGGCCTCTCCGGGCTCTACCCGACGCCCGCCGAGCGGGTGGCGGAGCTGCGCGCGAGGTTCGACGCGCTCGAAGCGACGATCCAGACCAGCGACGTCACCGATCCGGCCACCCCCGCCGCGCTCCAGCAGCGCTGGTCCGACGAGCGCGATTGGATCGCCGACCACCCCGCTCCCGAGTGCGCGACCCCCGCCTGGCAGGGCTGGCAGGCGCTCGTGTCGGATATCAGGAACGCGGGAATCGTCATTGCCGCGTACTCGGATCCGCCGCCCGCCGCGCCGCAATCCGAGATCGACGCGGTAACGGCCGCGCTGACCACGGTCGGCGCGTCACTGACGGCGCACGAGGCGGGGATGCCGGGCCTGCTCGACCGCGCCACCGCGGACTGCTAGCTCGACCTGGTCGTCAGCTCGCCCGGTTCGGCCGGCTACCGGCTGGATTTCCTGCCAAATGCTGACCAGGCTCGATCACGGCCGAGACCAACCGGGCGCAAGCCGCGAGGACCTCGTCGAACTTGGCCAGACGTGGTTTGCGGGCATCAATTCGGCAGGTTCTCCGGCTGCCTCGACCAGTCCAGGCACGGTTCCGGTGGCTCGGAGGTTGGCCGAAGGTCGCCCAGATCGTCCCTGGCTGCAATCTGGCAGGAAGTTCGATGGCCCGGGCGAGCTGGCGCGGCGTCGCCGACGTGCTAGCCCTCGCGGACCACCACGTTGACGAGGCGGCCACCCCCGGCCTGGATCACGCGCTCGGGAGCGCGACCCGCCAGGTATGCCTGGACCTTTTCGGAGGCGAGCGCCGCCGTTTCGATCGAGGCCGCGTCGGCATTCGCCGCCACGGTGATCCGATCGCGGACCTTGCCGTTGACCTGGACCGGGACCTCGCGCGTCGACTCGACGATGGCCGCCTGGTCCACCTCGGGCCAGCGCGCCGTATGGATCGAGGACCACGCCTCGCCCCGCGCGGCGAGGCGTCGCGACCACAGCTCCTCGGTCACGTGCGGCGCCGCCGGCGCGAGCATCAGCAGCAGCAGCTGGATCGCCTCGTCCCACTCCGGGCCGCCCGCGACGGATGAGCCGCGGTAGCGGAACAGCGTGTTCGCCAGCTCCATCAGCTTGGCGACCATCGTGTTGAAGTGGAACGCCTCGTAGTCGGCCGTGACGTCGCGCAGCGTCCTGTGCGCGGCCGCTCTGATCGCCGCTCGCGCGGCCTCCTCGGACTGGCCATCGGGCAGCGTCCCCGCCGACGGATCGCCCGGCTCCCGGTACGTCGGATCCATGGCCAGCGCCCACACACGCTGGATGAACCGATGGACGCCGCCCATCCCCGTCGGGCTCCACGGCCCACCCT